>JBCCHQ010000006.1:0-91170 GCA_039028735.1 Planctomycetota bacterium
GGGACTGCTGTACGGCCCCTTCACGCTGATGTTGATTGCGGTGTTTATCTATCTGTTTGCTAGCGCCGAGCTGTTTCGAGTCGCCCACCAAAACGTCATGGAAGCGGCCTCGCGGCAGATGCCCCCAGGATTCGATGGGCCGGGCGGATTCGGCGGACCGGGCGGATTCGGCGGACCGGGCGGATTCGATGGACCGGGCGGATTCGGCGGACCGGGCGGATTCGGCGGACCCAGGGGTGGCTCGAGTGGCGGCTTTGGCCCCGAAGGTGGTAACGACTTCGGTGGCGGCGGCTTCGGGAGTGGCGGCAGCAGCTCTGGCAACTACGCGCCGGACCCAGCGGCGGAACCACGCCCGGCGGGCGCTCGCGACTTCGTCCAGCGCGACGGCACGGTGCGCCCCGACGACAACCGTGACCGCCAGGGGTGGTCCGTTTCGCAGTGGCGTCCGCGTCTTTCGCTGGAAGTAGTCGCAGCTGTGGCCGAGACCACTGGCTTTCGCCGCGTCAACAACCCACCGAATCCGTGGCGCACACAAGAAGTCGAATGGATCGGACCGGCTCCGGAGACAACGACAGAAGTCTTCGAGGAAACGGCCGCCTCGATCCTCAGCGAGAACCGCAGCCCCGACGTCGGCTTTCGCTACAGCGTGAATCCGTACCGCGGCTGCTTCCATGGTTGCGCCTACTGCTACGCCCGCCCCACTCATGAGTACATCGATTTCGGCGCTGGCGACGACTTCGACCGCAAGATCATCGTCAAGAAGAATGCGCCGCAGCTGCTCCGCCGTGCGTTCGAGAAGAAGAGCTGGCGCGGGGAATTGGTCACGTTCTCCGGTGTCACCGATTGTTATCAACCGCTCGAAGCCAACTACCGCCTGACCCGCGAGTGCCTCGAAGTCTGCCGCGACTACAACAACCCCGTCGGCATCCTGACGAAGAGCGCGTTGATTCGGCGCGACATCGACGTCCTCGCCGACCTCGCGCGCGATGCACGCCTGTCGGTCTATGTCAGCATCCCCTTCGTCGACCCGATGATGGCCCGCACGATCGAACCGCACACGGCATCCCCTGCCGCCCGCTTCGCAACGATCGCGGCCCTCGCGGAAGCCAACATCCCCGTTGGCGTCGCCGTCGCACCGATCATTCCGGCACTGAACGACCAACAGATCCCAGAGATCCTCGACCGCGCCCACGCCGCCGGCGCCCGCCACGCCTTCCGCATCCTGCTGCGACTTCCCGGATCGGTGCGAGACGTGTTCACGACGCGCCTCGAAGCCGCTTTCCCGCTACGCGCCCGCCACGTCCTCGATGCCCTCGCCGATCAACGCGGCGATGATCCCAACGGCACGCGCCTCGGAACCCGCTTCGAAGGCCAGGGCCCCCGCTGGCAAGCTGTCGAAGGTCTGTTCCGCGTGACCTGCAAGCGCCTCGGGATCGAAGCACTCGAAGAACGCCACGCCCATGCAGCCGCCGAGGAGACGACGTTTCGCCGCCCCCTCGAGCAAGGGGAACTGTTCGGCGAGGATTAGCCTCCAACCGCCTCCGCTCGCGCTGCTGCCTGCCTGCGGCTAGCAGCGCCCGCGAGCCTCGTCGACGATCCCCTGCGGGTAGCCGCTGACGTCTAGTACGCGAATCGCGTTGCGGGTCTGCGCGGGGCCGTCGTGCAGCCGATAGTCGAACGTCATCGCGTCGTTCTCGACGCTCTCTTGGAAGTGGAAGTTCTGCATCGCGCGCTCTTTGTCGACGGTTACGAGTTCTGCGAGCGCGATGTCGTGCGTCGCGACCAGCAGCAGCGCACCGTTGTCGCGCAAGTGGCGGAGGATCGACGCGGCGATCGCGACTCGCTCGACCGAGTTCGTACCTCGAAACAGTTCATCGAAGATCGCCAGCAGGCGGTCGCCTCGCTCGGCGGCGCGGATGACATCGAGGACGCGCTCGACTTCGACCTGAAAGTAGCTCTTGCCGTCGTCGAGGGAGTCGCGGACGTTGACGTCTGTGTACAGGCGCAGCGGCGTCCAACGAAACGTCGCGGCGCAGACTGGTCCACCCGCGCCTGCCAGCACGAGATTCGTACCGACAGTTTTCAAGTACGTCGACTTGCCTGCCATGTTCGACCCAGTCACTAGCATCACCTGCGGATCGGCACCGATCTTGGCATCGTTGCGCACGACTTCGTCGGGATCGAGCAGCGGGTGCCCAAGATCGGTCCCATCGAGCGTTGCTGGTTCGCTGGCATCGAGCACTTCTGGGATCGTGAAGTCGTCGTGTTCGGCATGCAGCGTGGCCAGCGACAACAGCGCTTCGAGTTCTCCAAGCGCACCGAGCGCCCGTTCCAACTCGGCCTGGTGCTCGGCCGCCAGCTGTTCCGCACCTGGCAGCACGCGCAGCTCCCAAACCGTCACGACGTTGAACAGCTCGAAGACGACGCCGAGGGAATGGAGTTCCAACCAGCGGATGCGGCGGCGCAGCGCCTGTAGCGTCGCGCGCGCTTCGGTGAAGATGGTCGTCACTTCCGTCGCGGCCGTTGCCTGCAGCTTCGCCTCTCGCAGGCCGTTGTCGGCAGCCAGCAGCCCATCGAGAAGTGGCGCCAGCAGCAGCAGCCGATCGCGCGACGGGTTCGATTCTTTGATGTTTGAGCCAATGATCGTAACGTTCAAGACAACGAGCGGCAGGAAGAAGACCAGCAGCGTCGGCTCGAACGCGCACGCGATCAACAACAGCGGCGCGAGCGTGCCGCAGACACTGGCCAACCAGAACAATCGCCGGCGCCCCGCGAACGGTCGCGGATCGCGCAAGTGTGGCGCAACCGGCGCAAAGTCGTTGTCCCGTAGCGGCAGCAACAGCTCGAGCAGGCGCCGCCGCGCTTCCGGAGCCGCCGCCAGCTCAGCGACGGCCTGTTGGCGGTCACGGATGGCGACCGCATCGAGCAGCGGGTGTTCGAGGAAATGCCGCAGGCGGCGCGCCCCAAATACGGTGCTCGAGATATCGATGAACCCGAACAGAGGGCGCGGCCCGGTCAACAGGTGCAGGTCGTCGGCGGCTCCCGGATCCAGCGCAAAGGCCTCGGGCTCTGGCGCGTACACCCGCTCCCCGCGTTCGAGGGCGGTGGCGTCACCAAACTGCGGCGGCACACGATCTCCCCGTCGCGATTGGCTACGCGCCAGCTCCTCGGCCACCAGCTGGCGCTGTAACTCCTGCTTTCGCTGTGCCTTGGCAACTGCGTCGTGGCGTGTCACGAGAAACCCGAACAGCCCCAACAGCCCAACCGCGATCCAGCCGCCAGGACTCCACCCAGTGCCTGCCGCAATCAGAACCCCGGCCAGCGCCGCGAACGACAGCAGTCGGGCCTGGGCGAAGCGGCTGCTGCGGGCACTCAATCGAGCGAGCTTCTCGTCGAACTGGGACAGGGTTTGCTGCACAGGTTCCTCTTCGGGCTGGGTAACGGCTTTTAGGGAGCCTATATAGCAGAAACGGGTCCAAGCCGGGGCTCCTCCGTACGGCCGGCCAGGAATCTCGCAAAAAGTCTGACGGAAGCCGCCCGCAGCCGCATCTCAGTGTAGGACGGGAGTCGGAGGAGACGAGAGCTATGGCGAAAGCGGGCGATGATCGCGTGGCGAAAGCGCGCGCTGGCGACCGCATCGCGCAGCAGCAGCTGTGGGAAGCGCACCGCCGCTGGGTCGCGACCATCCTGCTGGCCCATCGCGGCGCCGGCGCCGACCTCGACGACCTGCTGCAGGACGTCGCCGTCGTTTTCGTCGAGCACGTGGCCGAGCTGCGCGACCCGCAGCGTCTGCGCCCCTGGTTGCGGACAGTCGCAATCAACGTCGCGCGGACGCACTCGCGCCGCGAACGAGTTCGCTCACGCCAGGTGATCGAGCTTGCTGCGGACCCGGCGGACCCGCGCAGTGATCGCGACGAAGCGGCACGTTTGGCAGACGAGGATGCGCAGGTGGCACTGACCGCGCTCGACGAGCTGCCGCCGGACTACCGCGAACCGATCCTCCTGCGCTCGATGCAGGGGCTCAGCCAGCGGCGAATCGCAACGGTGCTCGGCGTCCCCGAGACGACGGTCGAGAATCGACTCGCGCGAGGGCGCAAGCTGCTCGCACAAGTGTTGGCGCGACGGGACGGTCGCGCCCCCACTGCCTCCGGAGGAGGCACGTCGACGTTCGCCAGTGACGCGTGACGAAGATTAGGTGCCAGAAACAGGAGTACTGGTATGGAACCGACACGAGACGAAGTGCTGATCAGCCGCGTTCTCGACGCTCGCTCCGGAAGCGGCGACTGGCGTGAACTCGAACTGATGGCCGAACAAGATCCAACGCTGTGGCGCGACCTCGGGGCATCGCTGCGCGCGGAGATCGCGGTACGCAACGCCGGTGAAGAGGTGCTCGACGGCACCCGCCGGATCGACCTGCCGTTCGCAGCAAACGACACCGTTCGTTCGACGCCGTCGCGGATCTGGCGCCACGGCGTCACAGGCAGTGGCTGGCTCGCGGCGATCGTGCTGTTGTGCGTTTGGCTCAGCACCGGTGTCGGGGCTGGGAAGGACGCTGCCGCACCGTTGCCGGGCGGAGACACGCTGACGACAAACAAACTGGCGACGAACACGCTGAATACTACGACGACCTTCGACGATGCGCTGACGTCGTACCGTACCGTTGGATTCGAGGAGGGGCGCCTCGTCGACGAACTGCCGATGATGGTCGTCGACACGCAAGTGCTCGAGAGCGGCAACGACCAAATGGAGGTCCTCTACTTGCGCCGCTTTCTCGAGCGAGCCACGGTCAACGGCGTCTATGAGGTCGGACGACGCGACGACGGCACGGCAGTACCCGTACCTGTACACTTCACGAAACGGACGAACCACGGTTCGCTGTAGCGAAGCGATAGGGAGCATTGAATGAGGACCCCACGAAAGGAACAGACGATGTTGAGTAGCTTGAAGGTGGCACTGGCCACGACACTCCTGAGCGGCGCAACCGTGTTCGCTTGTGATCCAGCCTGCGTACCGACGGCGTGCCCACCGGGGCAGAACACGAACGTCGATGTGGAAGTCGAAGTCGAAGAGAACGGGATCGTCGATCCCGGCTTCACGGTCGTGCGCCCCGGCGCCAACGGGTTCGTAACGGTGCAGCTGCCGGGTGTTGGGCATGGCGATGGTCGGTTCGTCGTCGGTCCGGGTAGTGGCGGCCACGGCAACTTGGATCCCCGCAGCCACTTCGTCATGACGATGAACGATGACGATGACCAGCCACACGGTCTGTTCCTCGGGCGCGGTGGCAACCCGAGAGTGCGCTCTTTCACGCAGTCGCGCGGCATCACGATCCAGAGCGACTCCAGCGGCAACTTCAGCGTCAAGCTCAACGGCAAGGATGTCCCGGAGCAGCACATCATCCGTAGCGACGACGGCCAGGTGAAGATTCTCGACGACAATGGCGAACTCGTCATCGAACTCCACACCAAAGACGGTCACATCGCGCTGCCGCACGGCAAGTCGTTCGGCTTGCACCTCCCCCATGGCTTCGGGCACATGCATGGACAGCATGGCGGACTCCCGGGCGAACGGGGCGCACGCCCCATGATCGGCATCACGATGGTCGACGTGGATCCGACGCTCGCCGAGCATCTCGGCTTGGATCCCGAACGAGTCGTCATGGTCGGTCAAGTCCTCGAAGGGCAGCCGGCTGCGCGGTCCGGCGTGCAGAAGAACGACATCATCACGCACGTCGATGGCCAAGCGGTTGTCTCACCAGAGTCGATCCGCGAGACCGTGCAGAGCAAAGCAGAAGGACACGAAGTGCGCTTGCGTGTGCTGCGCCGCGGCATTCCGCAAGACCTCGTGATCCCCGTTGAGATGGTCGAGCGTACGATGCCGCAAGGTAGCGGTCCTTCTGGCTTCTGGCGCTCGAACCCACTCGAAGAGGGGCAAGAAGGACTCTTCCGGTTGCTGCCGAAAGAAGAGCTCGAAGAGTACTTCGTCAACCCGGAATCGGAAGCCTGGTTGGGGCGCTGGAGCGAAAGCGATTTCAAGAAGCATTTCGAGCACAGCCAGCGCCGCAGTCACGGCGCGCACGAGGCAACGATCGAACGCCTCGAAGAGCGGCTCGAACGCCTCGAGAAGATGCTGCACGAGCTACTGGAGCAGAACAAGAAGACCTACTAGCGCGCTCTCGATCGACGATCGGACTCGAAACAAAGAGCCGTGGCCCCTCTCCGTCCCGGGGCCGCGGCTCGTTTTCGATGGAGCGACGTCGGTGGGCATGAAATCCCAACTAATCGTTGGGCGCCGCCGCTGACTCACGGACCGCCCAATACCGTGAACCGAAACTTCCTCTCTGATATGCTGACACTCGCCTCGCAGCACTGGACGAGCTTCGTCGCTTCAGAAGGAGGGCGTGTCGTGTATCGCGCCGTAGAACTACTTCAGAAGATCGAGAAGGCTCGTAGGAATCGCCGTAAGAAGAAGCTTGAGCTGTCGTGTTTCGGGGAAACGCATCTCCCGACTGAGATCGGTCAGCTGACCCACATCGAAGAGCTGGCACTCTCGAGCGACCTAGTCGAGCTGCCGCAGGAGATTGCCCAGCTACAGCGGCTGCGGAAGCTCACGGTTTCAGGCAAGTTGCTCTCAATACTGAACTGCATCGGTCAGCTTTCGAAGCTCGAAACTCTGGTGATTCGCGACGCTTCGTTAACGTCCCTTCCCGATACGCTGGCGGATTTGGCAGCACTTCACGAGCTTGAGCTCACAGAGTGTGGGCTCCGTGACTGGCCACCGGTTCTGTCGCAGATGAAGCAGCTCCAGTCGCTCGAGCTGCGGGGGAACCTGCTCTCGGAGGTCGACCTGTCGCAGGCGAAACTCGAGGCGCTGCAGTACCTGGGACTGGCAGCCAACGAGTTGGTTGAGGTACCGGCCGGACTCGATCGGATGCCGCAGTTGTCCAAGGTAACGTTGTGGGAGAACCCGATCCATGAGGTGCCCGACGCTTCAAGTCAACTGCTCGACTTCGGCAATAGCGACGGAGACGAAGGCGAGCGGCTACCGCTTGCCAATGAACTTGCGCCGCTCGACGGCGACACTCCCTACCTTGGGGACCCCTTGCCAGTTCCCAATCCGGCGGTCACGCTCCCATGGTACTTCGTGACGCGAGATGCTGATGGCAGGAACGAAGTCCACGCGTGCTGTGCAACGCAACAACAGGCCGAACGGGCGAGTCGGCAGCATTGGCAAGGGGGAGTTGACCGAGTGGTCCTTCGGGCCTCCGCTGCCCTCGACGTCACTCATCATGGATGGCCCATCCAAAGCGAAGCTGCAATCGCAGCGCGGGAACTGTGGGTGCAACGTTACGCGAGACTGTTGGCAACGCAGATCAAGCGGGGGCGACGCACGCGGCTGTTTCTGTTCGAGCACGCGCCACTCACAGATCCGCGCAGCACTTATCAAGGAGCTCCGGGAGGGCCGTGCCCGATCCCAGACGGCAGGAGCTGGCCAACCTGTCACGCCTGCGGAGACGTGCCGATGGCATTCCACGGCTGCCTCGACTTCCGGAGAGCTCAAGCGCTCTGCGCAGCACCCGAGGCGACGTTGGTCGCCCACGTTTGTCAGAGGTGTGCGCACCCCCACCTGGAATGGCTCGCGCCCGACGAACCCTATCAGCTGGTTGGTGAAGCGTGCGTGGCCGCGGTGCGAATCGGTGCGCCGTATGAAGTGACGGATCTGCCAGTCCATCCAAAGACCTGGGAGAAACTCGAAGAGTGTGGCGAAAGGAGCAGCTACAACCACGTCACCATCTGCGCGACGAAGATCGGCGGCCACCCGCTCTGGGATCAACACGACGAAACACCCCGGGGGTTCGCAGTCATCGGCCAGTTGCGGGGCACACTCTACCGCGACATCGGTGACTCGGGAGCCGTTACGATCTGTCACAATCCCAAGCGCGGCGAGACCGTCGGCATCACGCAGTTCAGCTAACCCTCGGGGCAGGGTTTCCATAAGCCGCCGTGCCGAATCGCGTTACGCGATCTTCTCCAGCGAGAAAGCAACAAGAAGGGCTTCGACGCGTCCACTCCCATCGGGTAACTTGCAGTCGTCTTTCCGGCGTTTCGTCTCTGCCCGACGATTCTCACGCAGTCGAGCTTCGCCGGGCCGACGTGTCAGAGACGAAACTGCTGGACGCAAAAAAGGAGGCGTCGTGTATCACAATTCCCACCGCTGGCTCCCACTTGGGTCGCTGCTGTTCGTGGCCATCTTGCTGCTTACTGCGTTTCTGTTGCCGCAGACTCATGCCGACGATGAGGCGGAAGCTCCGACTCCGGTCGAAGTCGCCAACGCCTACGTCAAAGCGCTCGCGAACTTCAAAGAAGACGTCTCCGAGGAGCATGGCCTCCGCATGCAGGTCAAAGTGATCCCCGACAGCCTGCAGTACAAGATCGCCCTCGAGTACCGACGCTGCATGCGCGGAGGCTACGACGACTACAAGACGACCAAAGAGATCAAGAAGGCACTGAAGGAACACAAGCGTCTCGCCGATCGGCCGATGTTTCGCTTCTTGATCGAGGCGACCGACCCCCGAGTCCACTACTTCACGGAGAAGCCGCTCGACAAGGCAATGCTGCTGAAGCTGCCGAAGAAGAAGAAGGCTGTCGTCTCCGAAGAAAAGGGCAACTACGTCTTTGCGACATGGTCTGTGGATCAATCGGAAGGTCGCTACTGGAAGATTCCGCTGGGCTACTTTCGGCGTCACCGTTTCACGGTCCAACCGACTGCAAAAGTGCGAAACAAGAAGGACGAGCCGTTCGAAGTTGGTTTCGTCAGCCTGGTCAAGTACGAGCAGCCGGAGAAGACGCACTACCTCGATCGCTACGGCATCAACGCGACCCGCAAAGAGATCAAGGTCGACGAGTTCAAAGAGTTGCCGCGCATCCACCCCAAGTTCACGTTTCACCCCGGCTCGTGGGAACTCCCGAAGGTCCCCGAAAGCCTCGCGAAGATCCTCGAAGAGGCCAGTGGCAAGAAGAAGAAGAAAAAGTGACACGGCTACAAGCTCGCAAACACGCCCTCTTGGCAGGATGCGAAATCGAAGTCGCGGCTGAAGTTGCCGTTGCGAACCCCAACTGGCTCGACACGTTCGCCGAGACCGGGCCCCTGACGATCGAGATCGGCCTGGGCAAAGACACTCACTTGATCGACCAGGCGCAGGCTGCACCCGATAGCCGCTTCGTCGGCTTTGAGTACAGCAAGAAGAAGATCGAGAAGGTCTTCAACAAAGCGCTGCTGCGTGGGGTGCAGAATCTGCGCGGCATCCGGGCCGATGCGACCCGGGCAATCGGCCCATTGTTCGCCGACAATAGCGTCAGCCATGCGTTCATCTTGTTTCCGGACCCCTGGCCGAAGAAGCGACACCACAAGAAGCGGATCGTGCAGAGCGACTTCATTCACGTTCTGGCGCAGAAGCTGCAACCGGGTGCGCAGCTCGAACTACGCACCGACGACCCACCGTACGCCGAACAGATGCAAGAAGTCCTCGAGGCCGAGCCTCTTCTCGAGAACATGGTCGCAGAGGCCGGATTCCTCAGTGCGCCACGGCACCCGGCACAGCACATCCCGACGATCTTCGAACGTAAGTTCCGCGGCAACGACCTTCCCATTCACTACTTCTACTACCAAAAGCCCGAGTGACCCACGACGTCGACGAGCAACCTCAGCGTTTGCGCGACAAGATCAGCGCACTTCCAGCGGAGCCCGGGGTCTATCTCTTCTTCGATGACCATGCCCAGGTGATCTACGTCGGCAAGGCCACAAGCCTGCGCAGCCGCGTACGCTCCTACTTTCAACCGGGCTCCGACGATGGGCGCCCTCTGTTTCGCTTCATCGTCCGCGCGACACACGACCTCGAGTGCATCGTCTGCAACACCGAGCTCGAAGCGCTACTCCTCGAGAACAACCTGATCAAGAAACACCGGCCGCGCTACAACGTGCGGCTGCGGGACGACAAGGCGTACCTTTCGTTGCGCCTGACAACGGCCGAAGAGTGGCCACGCGTGCAGTTGATCCGCGCGTGGAAAGACGACGGCAACGCCTACTTCGGCCCGTTCTCATCGGCGCAGTCGGTGCGCGAGATGCTGCGCGTCATTCGTAAGTTCATTCCTCTACGCACGTGCTCGAACGGCTTCTTCAAGAGCCGCAAGCGTCCCTGTATGGAGTACGAGATCGGCCAGTGCACGGCGCCGTGCGTGGGTCTCGATGACGCGGCGGGGTACGCCCGCATGGTCGAGGAGACCTTGCTGTTTCTGAGCGGCAAGAACCAAACGTTGATCCCACTTCTCGAGCAGAAGATGCAGGACTACTCGACGCAGCAGCAGTTCGAACGCGCCGCCAAGGTGCGTGACCAGATCGCGTCGATCGAACGCGTGTTCGAAAAGCAGAAGGTGCAGGCCGTGAACATCGGCGACGTCGATATCTTCGGCCTTCACCGCAAGAACGACTTCTTCTCGATCCAGGTTTTCCTTGCCCGCGACGGCAAGCTGATCCAGTCGTCGACGCATGCCTTCCGCACCCACCTCACTCCGGGCGAAGTGCTGTCGTCGTTTCTGGGACAGTTCTATGCCGGCGACCGCTACATCCCTCGCGAGCTGTTCGTGCCCTTTGATTTCGACGATCGCCCGCTGCTCGAGGAGTGGCTGAGCAGTCGCCGCGAACGCAGGGTGCAGGTGCTCGTCCCGCAACGCGGCAGCAAGAAACGCTTCGTCGAGATGGCGAGCCGCAACGCCGAAGTGAACTCGCAAACCGACGAACGGCTGCAACAGTCTGTCGAAGCGCTGGCTGAGTCGCTAGCATCCCACCTGGGGCTGGGACGCCCGGTGCAGAAGGTCGAGTGCTACGACATCTCGGGGATCCAAGGCACGCTACAGGTAGCAAGCCGAGTCGTGTTCGAAGATGGAGAACCAGCGCCCGCGCTGTACCGGCGCTACAAAATTCAAAGCGTTATCGGCACCGACGACTTTGCTTCAATGCTGGAAGTCCTCGCGCGGCGCTTCAAGCCGTCCCCGAAGCGCGATCCGCTGCCAGACCTCGTCGTCGTCGATGGGGGCAAGGGGCAGATCTCATCGGCCCTGGAAGCGTTGCGATCGCTGGACGTCGACGTGCCGGTGATCGGCCTCGCGAAGCAACGCCGCAAGCAGGACAAGATCACAACGGAGCGGGTCTTCGTACCAGGACGCAGCACACCGCTGGATCTGGCACAGGACACGCCCGAGTCGCTGTTCTTGCAGCGAATTCGTGACGAGGCGCATCGATTCGCGAACACATACCATCGAGAGCTCCGTCGCAAGAAGCAGCTCGCGACCGGCCTCGAAGAGATTCCAGGTGTCGGCAAGCAGCGCCGCGAGGCGCTGCTGCGGCACTTCGGCACCCTCGACAAGATCCGCAAAGCGACACTGGAGGAACTGACGGCCGTTCCCGGGATGACGGCGAAGTCAGCGCAGGCGACGCACACGTTCTTTCATGGCGAGTGATCAAAAAACGACCGCGCCGTTTCGCGATCGAAACAGCGCGGTCACTTGTCTTTGGAGGCCGAACTGGCCCTGTTGTTCGAAGCTGAGGTCGGCTCTAGAAGCCGGCGACGGCGTCGTCGATGCTCGGGAAGATCTTGAAGATCTGCGTCAAGCGCATGACTTCGAACAGCTCGAGGATCGGCTCGTTCAGCGATGCGAGGTGGAGGCAGCCGCCTCCTGACATCGCCTTCTTCAGCAGCGAGACCATGCGGCCCAGCCCGGCACTCGATAGGTAGTCGATCTTGCTCATGTCGACGACCATCTGGACGTTCTGACGAGCATCGATCACGCTACCCAGCTTCTCCAACGAGGACAGAATCTGCTTCTCGTCCTTGAAGCTACCCTTGACGAATTCTGCTACGACAACCGAACCTTCGGTGCGCAGCTCAATCAGTTCATCATTGATCGTCGGCATTGCTACCTGTCTCTCGTCCTACGACTTGAAGTACTGCCGCATGAGGAGCGAGCTACCACCGTCGTAGTAGGTCACCTCGTCCATATAGAGGGCGAGGAGCGGCAGCCCTCGTCCGTTCTCGTTCCAAAGTCCATCGTCAGCCATGCTGGAAGGCTCTTCCGAAAGATCTCGCAGAGAGAAGCCGTCTCCTTCATCGGAGACAACGATCCCCCACGATTTCTCGTCCTCGAAGAGGGACACCGTAACCAGCTTGCTGAAGTCAGAATCGTTGCCGTGAATGACGCCATTCGTGACCGCCTCGTCGAGGCAGAGCTGCGTCTTCATCCGCTGCGCTTCCGAGAGGAACCCCTTCTCGACCAACTTCTCGATCACACGCACGACGAGCGGCGTTACCAGCGCGACATCGCTGGGAATCTCCCGCTTCTCGTACACGTCACCTGGAATGACCAGGGGTTCTTGACAGATCTGCATTTGCTCCGGCTCCTGCTAAGAAAGCACGTTCCGCGTTCATCGGGCGGGGCGACCCCGTTCGCGATCAATGCCCACTTCAAAAGCTACAACGCGCGGCGAAAGATCGTCAAAGTCAGCCCTTGGAAGCTCGGCCACAAACGCCTCTGAATGAAGGACTTGCCGCTATTGCTGAGAGTCTGCGTCGGCCCCGTAAGAGCACCAGAGGAGACCCAGCATGCATTTCTCGATTTGACGCATCGGCGATGGGTGTCCTAGATTTGTATGGGAGGGGATCCCGGTGAAGTTCGCCGATCTCGAAGGAGTGACCCTTGGGACTGCAGAAGATCCGTCGTCGGAGGTTTGGGGATATCCTCGTCTCCGAAGGCGTCATCAACCCCGAACAGCTCCAGGCTGCTCTCGCTGAGCAGAGTGAGAGTGGGGAGACCGTCGGTGAGGTGTTGCTGCGCAACAAGATGCTCAGCGAAACCGACATCGTGCGGACGATCTGCGTGCAGTTTCAGCTCCCGTTCATCAGCCCGGGGCTGTATGAGATCGACACGACACTCGTGGACACGTTCCCAGCGCAGTTCCTCTATGAGAACCGCGTCCTCCCCCTCGATCGCATCGGCAGCACAGTCATCATCGCCCTCGGCGAGATTCCGTCCGAAGAGGTGGAGAAGCACCTGGAAACAACGCTCGAAGCGGAGCTTGCGTACTTCTTCTGCCCATTTTCAGAGATCGAACTGTTCACGCGGACTCACTTCTCGCTGACACAAGATCAGGTCGTCGCGTTCGACGAGCAGCGCCGCCAACGCAATCGCGGCGGCGGCAAGACCGCTTCTGACTCGGCAGCGCTCCCCAACACGATCTTCGATTCGCTGGACTCGTCCTGGGAGTCCATCTTCGACGAGGCCGAGAACAACCTCTAGGCACCAGCAGCCGCCCCCCCGCCGCCGACTGACAACGCTGTCTCCCCTGTTCTGCGCTACGCCCAACGGCTACAATCCGCCCTTCCATTGGCGAGATTGCAGTTTCTGGAGGCGCGATGATCCGCAAGGCAGCGGCAAAGAAGAGCGGTGCTGCAGGCCGCTCGGGCGAGCAACACACTCCAATGATGCGGCAGTACTTCGCCGCGAAAGAACGTCATCCGCGGGAGATCCTGTTCTTTCGTATGGGCGACTTCTACGAGATGTTCTTCGAAGACGCAGAGATCGTCGCGGAGCAGCTCGGCATCACGCTGACATCACGCTCGAAGGACAAAGCCGGCGTCCGCATTCCCATGGCCGGCATCCCAGTGAAGTCGGTCGACGGCTACATCCGCCGCTTGCTGGAGCTCGGGCATCGCGTGGCCATTTGCGAGCAAGTCACCGATCCCAAGGAATCGACGGGCATCGTCGACCGTGAGGTCGTCCGCGTCGTAACACCGGGCACGTTCGTCGAAGCAGACACCTTGGATGATTCGACACCACTGCACCTCTGCGCGTTGATCCCCGAGAAAGACCTGCTTGGCGTTGCTTGGGTCGACCTCTCCACCGGCCGCTTCACCGCCGAGGACTTTCGCGGCGAGCGGCAGTGGGAGGAAGCGCTGCTCCGGATCGCTCCCGCCGAGTGCTTGGCGATCGACGGCGCCGGCGAAGGCGACATCCCAGCGCTCGATTGGCTGCGGACGCAGATGCCGCGCTGCTCGCAGACGCCGTTCCCTGACTGGCACTTCGAGCGCGCCACCGCGCGCGAGCGGTTGCTCGCCCACTTCGGCACGCAGACGCTCGAGGGATTCGGGTGCGAACACCTGGGTCCAGCCCTGCGATCGGCGGGTGCGCTGATTCACTACCTGCGCGAAACTCAGAAGCAGACGCTCTCGCACATCACACGCCTCACCGCCGGTTCTAGTGGACAGCGGCTGCGACTGGACGCGGCAACGCATCGGGCCTTGGACTTGGTCGAAGTTGCACGCACCGGCGAACGTCACGGATCGTTGCTGGGTCACATGGATCGCACGCGGACGCCGATGGGCGCCCGACAGCTGCGCGAGTGGCTGACGGCTCCGCTGCTGGTGCGCTCAGACATCATGCAGCGGCAACAGGCAGTGGCAGCGCTCGTCGACGACCGCGAGCGCCGGAAGAACCTCCGCCAGTCGCTGCGCAACGTCCGCGACATCGAGCGATTGGTGTCTCGACTACCGCTGGGTCGCATCAACGGTCGCGACCTGAAAGCGCTGGAGCAATCGTTGCGCGCAACCCCTGCGATCGTCGAGGACGTGCAGGCGTTCGAACCGCGGCTGCTGACGGAACTCGTCAAGTCGCTGCCAACCGAACCGTTACTGGCGATCGCTGACGCGATCGGTAGCGCAATCGTCGACGAGCCGCCGATCACGATCAAAGAAGGTGGCGTCATTCGCGATGGCTACGACCCGGAGCTCGATGAGCTTCGCGTTGTCAGCCGCGAGGGCGTCAGCTGGATCGCTGCGTTCCAAGAACAGGAAGCGCAGCGCACCGGGATCTCGAATTTGAAGGTCGGCTACAACCGGGTGTTTGGCTACTACCTGGAAGTCACGCAGTCGCAGCGCGACAAAGTCCCCGACGACTACACTCGCAAGCAAACGCTCAAGAACGCCGAACGCTACATCACGCCCAGCCTCA
Organism: Planctomycetota bacterium; assembly: GCA_039028735.1. GTDB lineage: Bacteria > Planctomycetota > UBA8108 > UBA1146 > JAJFFE01 > JBCCHQ01. Next base: position 15,057 of record JBCCHQ010000006.1, read on the forward strand.
AAGAGCAGGAGGGGAAGGTACTCGGCGCGAAAGAGCGCGCGGAGCAGCTGGAGTTCCAGCTGTTTCAGCGCCTGCGCGAAGAGATCCAGCGGCAATTGGAGGTGTTGCAGCTCGCTGCAGACGCCTTGGCCCAACTCGATTCGCTTCTGGCGCTCGCCACCGTCGCCGACGAAGAGGGGTACGTAGCACCCGTCGTCAGCGACGATCCGATCCTCGACATCGACGACGGGCGACACCCCGTCGTTGCGGCCGGAATCGGCAAGAACGACTTCACTCCGAACGACATTCATCTCGGCGCCGTAGCCACAGACAACGAACCCGAGGGCACACTTTCGATCATCACCGGCCCCAACATGTCAGGTAAGTCGACCTACATCCGGCAAGCAGCGCTGATCACGATCTTGACGCAGATGGGATCCTTCGTCCCCGCGAAGCAGGCGACGGTCGGGATCGCGGATCGAATCTTCACCCGTGTCGGGGCCGCCGACGACTTGACCCGCGGCCAATCGACATTCATGGTCGAAATGACCGAGACCGCAAACATTCTGAACAATGCAACCTCGCAGTCACTGGTCATCCTCGACGAAGTCGGGCGCGGCACCAGCACGCACGACGGCATCAGCCTGGCGTGGGCCATTGCCGAGCAGCTCGTCGAGCACACCAGCGCGAGGACGCTTTTTGCGACGCATTATCATGAACTCACCGAGCTGCAGGAGCGCTTCCCCGGACAGGTCAAGAACCTCAACGTTGCGGTCCGCGAGTGGCAAGATCAGATCGTCTTTCTGCACAAGATCATCCCGGGCGGCACCGACAAGGCATACGGCATCCACGTCGCGCGCCTGGCTGGAATACCGCCTACCGTCTTAGAGCGCGCCCGCGAGATCCTCTCGCACCTGGAGACCCAAGGGCCCCGCGATCGCGTGCCGGCGCCAACGGCATCGCCGTACGCACAGTTGGATCTGTTCTCGGCCGTGAACGAAGAGCTCCGCAAAGCCGTGAATGCAATCGACCCCGATGAGATGACGCCAAGGCAAGCGCTGGAAGAACTGTACCGCTTGCGCAAGCTTGCCAAGGAGTAGCCCCATGAGACTCATGTTGGCGTCGTCTTCACCACGACGCCGCGAGCTGCTCGAGACGCTCGGCTACGAAGTCGTGGTGGCGCGACCGTCAACAGACGAGACACCGCAGCCAGGTGAGAGCGCTCCAGCGTTGGTCCAGCGCTTGGCTCTTGCGAAGGCGCAGTCGATTCAGGCTGAAAACAGCGACGTTGTCGTCGCAGCGGATACCGTCGTCACGATAGACCGTGATCTGATCGGCAAGCCTGCCGATCGGGCGGACGCGCAGGCAATCCTCGAGCGCCTCTCGGGTCGCTCCCACACGGTTGTGACCGGCTACTGCGTGCGCTGCGGTGATCGTAGCGAAGTCGCGGCCGTCGCAACGACCGTCCACTTTCGTAACTGCACAACAGCGGAGATCGCGAGCTACGTCGCCACAGGTGAGGCAGACGACAAGGCCGGCGCCTACGGCGTACAAGGTCGCGGCGGCGCACTCGTCGAGCGTGTCGACGGCAGCTACACCAACGTTGTCGGACTACCGCTGACTGAAGTTCTCGCAGCGGTCACCAAGCTGTCGCCGTAGATCAGCGCGCGGGCTAGCGGATGAAGCCTTGCGCCCAAGAGCGTACTTCTTGGCCATTGAGTACGTGGAAGCGGCGTAGACGCTCCAACGTTCGCGTACTGAACGTCGAGAGCGGCAAGTGCAGAACATGCTTCTTGCGTCGCTGCGCCTCCTGCTGGACTTCTGGAGCCGGCGGCTTGTTGCCAACATGCACGACGTAGTAGTCCTGCGCCCAGTAGATCGCTGCGAGCAGCAACCGTTCCGACGGCGTGCGTGCTCGTTCGAAACGGAAGTCTCCCCAAATGTCTGGGATACCGACAGGGGGATAGATCAAAGAACAGCCGCCGTAGTGGGCGCGCGCGATCCCCGGGCCGATCAACCCGTCCATGTAGTTCGTCGCATAGAACGAGAGTGTCGATTCGTTGTGATGTTCTGCCATCCAAGTGCTGCGCCACGGGTAACGTTCGCCAAAGTCGTCCTCCTCGAAGATCAGGACCAGCGCACCAACGGCACCGGGCGTCCGCGGCTCCTCCTTGACGAACAGTCGCCGCTCGACAACGTCGCGCAACGTCGCGCGAATATCCAAACCATCGAGATACGAAGTCGTGAACGGTTCACTGTGTGTGCGCGCGACCTTGGCCAAGCTCAATGCGCGCTTGCCGACATAGTCGCGGAAGTCCTCGATCACGACATCTTCCGGTGGCCAAGAACACTGCCGCGATGGGTCCCACTGCTGCCGAAAGTCGCGTTGCCGCCGTGGATCCACACGCTCTTCGAGGCGCAGGCGCCCGTACGTGAACGCCGTCCCCGGGTACCGGTTCTGCATGGGGACAGGGCCGTTTCCAAGGTCGGCGTACTCAGCGCCCATCCCGACGACCGGCTCCTGCGGGCCGCTCGCGCTGCCGGCGCCGGCTTCAGACCCGTCCCCACTGGCGCCCGACAGGTTACTGGCGTCATCAAACTCATCCTCGCCAGCAAACTCACTGTCGCCAGCCGACCCATCGTCGCCCTCCGGAGGATCTTGCCGTTCAGGCGCCCACGGGTACTCGTTGGCGGTCCGCAGCACCGAAATGGCAAAGTCATTACCGACGACACCGTGCGCCGCCACGGTCAATGTGTACATGTCGGGGATCAGGTAGCCGCGGCGCACTGTCATCTTCCGCGCGTAAGCCAGGAGCGTTCGCAGCGAGTGCGGATCGGGCCGTTCCAACGATCCCGGGAAGTCGGCGGCGTGCCGCTCGCGAGCCCGCAGTAGTAGCTCGCGCAAGGCTTGCACTGCATCGAAGTCGTCGAGTTCGAACCCAGCACGGTGCTGCTCGTAACGCGTCACGAGAAACGGCAGCTCGCCGAGCATGTGCGCAATCGACCGCGAGTCCGGTACGAACGTCGCCAAGTCTTCGTGGAACCCGGCGCTGTCGGCCTGCAGCGCTTCCGTCCCCTCGAGAAGCGCACGCACACCACGCCAATGAGCCATGCCGCAAACGAACAACACAGGGCCGTCGTGCTTCGCACAGATCTCCCGCAGTCGAGCCGCCATGTGCCGCTCGCGCGCAATGTCGGTGCTGCTGTGGGGGTGCACCGCCAGCGCCGGCAAACAGGCATCGTAGTACGCCTGCATCCCCAAGGTATGCAGCGTGTAGGGGTCTGGGAGACGAACACCCCGAGCTTGCGGGTCGTTCAAGTCGGCGTCGATGAAGTAGCACGGTGTGCGCTCGCGCTCCACAATGCGCACAGCTTCGACGATCGCATCTCCGGGCTGAATCGGCACGTAGTAGACAACGGCATCGGGTTGCAGGAAGGCGGGTGTCTCGCGGTACGTTACAACGCTAATGCGTGGCAATCCCGCGACGGCTTCGCGGACGACATCGCCGAGTGCCTCGGGCAGCTCGACAGCCACCGCCGCGTAGCGCTGTTCGAGGAGCCGTCGTCTCACTTCCAACGCGAACGCGAGACGTCCATGGATGATCGGGATGCAGTGGACCTGGCCACAAACAAGATCGATCAGCGGAGTGTTGCCACCAGCCGTATTCACCGGCCGCCACCGCCACTGTCAGGTGCGTCGTCACCGCGACCGCCTGATCCTTCATCATCGTCGGATCCGTCGATCCCTTCGATGCCACCCCCCCAACCGAACATAGATTCGAAGTCGATGACGTTGTCATCGATCAGCGCTTCGCGTGCTCGGGCCTCGAAATCGCGGGCGCCTTCGCCGAGCACTTGCTGGATACCACGCTCGAACGCTTCTTCGATGGACAGCTCCTGCACGGTGCGCAGCTTCAACGCGTAGCGCATGATGTTGATGCCATCGCGAGTGCTGTAGTCCAGCTTGTAGCGATGGCTCTCTTGCAGGAACTCCGTGCACATCTGCAGCAGGTTCTCGGGCGCGAAGTCCACGTTGTACTGCAGAATCGCCAGCTCTTCCTGCTCTGACGGGTACTCGAGTGCCACCATCGGCTGGATTCGGCTGATGATGTACTCCGGAATCTCGTAGGTACTGGCGTCATCGTTCATCGTGATGCAGCAGCGGAAGTCGGGAGACGCTTGAATGCGCACACCCGCGACCAATGACTCGACATAGCGACGGTGGTCGAGCAGCGGTGCCAGCGATGCCCACGACTTTTCAGACATTCGATTCGCTTCGTCGAGAATGACGACGCCACCTTCGATCATCGCCGACACCAACGCCGACGCGTGGTAGCGCACTCCGCCGTCGGCAGCCAACACTGGCGTCACGACCAGATCTTCTGGGCGCGTATCCATCGTACATTGGAAGATGTACACAGGACGCCCAAGGCGCTGCGCGGTCGCTTGCGCCAGTGTCGTCTTTCCCATCCCGGGTTTGCTCACGAGCCGCGGGCACAGCGGTGGATCGTTCTCGGTGATCGTGGTCCAGCACGCGAGGATCTGCTCGACGAGCTCTTGCTGGCCGATCCACTCGACCGGCGTCGTCACCGGTGCCACGAGCTGTAGTTCAACATCGCCTATCTTCACCAACGCTACGCTCCTTCCGAAACGGGACGAGGATCATCGACGCTGTGCTCCGACGCTGCAACCCTCGAATCGATCCGACTGTCCCACAAGCCTCCGTGAACTCTTCATTTAGGACTTTGCCCCTGCAATCGAGGCAGGCGACTCTGCAAAAGGCAGCCAGCGGCTCCGCGGGTGCGGCTCCCGAAACGCTTTGGTCGTTTCGACGAGCAGCGCTATCATCTGGTATTATCGGGAGTTCCGAAGTTTCCTTCCCCTCCTTGGGTGCCGCTTGTCGCCGAGCGCCCAGATCACGGAGGGCTCCAGTGTGCATCAAACAGCATCGGTGCCGCCGACGGATAGTATCGAAGCAACACCAGATCGACCGATGAACAAGACCAACGCACAACAGCAACCGTATCAGGCTCGCCCGCGCTTCGAGTTCGCGCGAGCGTTGCCCGCGTTGCTGTCGTGGGCCGTGATTGCGATGCTCGCCACGGTGCCGGCATTGCCTGCTCATGGCCAAAGTGCGTTGGTTCAGTGCCCGGTACAGCCCATCCCGATCGATCCACTCCCAGTGGACATCGACGGCTTCCTTCGCGGCGATTGCAACGGCGACGGCGGCGTCGACATTGCCGACATCATTCAGTTGTTGAGCCATCTCTTCGGCGGCGGCACGCCGCTACCGTGCGATTCCGGGTGTGACTTCAACGACGATGGTCAGCTCGACATCGCCGACGCAATTGCCGGGCTGGCGCACCTGTTCAGCGCAACCGGGCCGCTCCCGGAACCGTTCAACGTCTGCGGCATCGACCCAACGCCGGATTCACTGCCGTGCGCTACACCCGCGTGTCAACTCCCTGGGTCGATTCCCGATCGTCGCGCGTTCACGTTGGCAACCGGCCGCGTCGGGGTCGACTACGTCGGCATGATGCCGCACGACTTTCAGCGCCCAATTCGTGTGATCTCTGTCATGCCCAACATCACGATCCAACCTCGAATCGGATTGACCCAATACGGTGTCAACACGGGCAGCTCGCTGCCGCCCGGCCTGTCCCTTGACTCGAGCACCGGCATCGTGACCGGCATCCCGCTGCTCGAAGGGTTCTACGACTTTGAAGTCTGGGCCACGACCGCCGGGAACCATCTAGCGCTCTACAGCGTGCACCTTGCGATCTTCACACCGACCGAGATGGAGATCGATCCCAACCCGACGCTGTCCCCGCCGCCAGGCTCCGTCAACATCACCGACTCCAGCAGTTTCGCCTACACGCATGACCTACCGTGGCCGATCCCCTATCCGCTGTGGGATCCAGCCCTCGGAGTACCGAACGGCACCTGCCCCGGGGTCAATGCTCCCCCAGTGGCCAGCCAAACCGTAACAAAGCAGCTACGGATCTACGATCCTGTCGCGTTCGTCGGCCCGCTGCCGCTCGTGATCTTTCACCATGGATCGGGCTACGCGTACGACGACTACGACAACATCCTGAGATCGTTGGCCGCGCAAGGCGCGCTGTGCGTAGCCGTCAATGATACGTACTCGTTCCAGGAGTACCCCGCGTTCTACTGCTGGGGCGGGCACGACGAGGCTGCAAGAGTCATGATCGCGGCCAAGAACTACATCATTTCCGCCGTTGAATGCCCCAGCGAACCTCTGTTCGGGCGCGTCGACCCGGAGAACATCTTCTATGCCGGGCACTCCCGCGGTGGCGCGGCCGCCATTGTCGCCGCGGAGTTCGACCACAACACTCGTGGGGTGATCGCACTGCAGCCAACGGATGCGCGCAGCGATGCGTTCATCGGCAACACGAACCGCTGGGTGGCACTCCCGCGCGTGCCGATCCTCAACATATCCGTAGAGCAAGACATTGACGTCGGCTTTCCGGCCTCCGAGCGGATCTTCGAGCGCTTTCGCGGCGCCTCGACGATGGTCACGATCTTCGGCGGCTGTCACGGCTTGACGACGAATTCGTCGACCTCGGGTTGCGACAATTGCGTCTGGGCAATGGTCCCGATCCTTGTCGACAACTGCCCGTACATCGATCGCACGGTGCAGCAACAGATCATCAACAACCACACTGGCGCGTTCATTCGCCGGCATGCATACGGTGAGGTAGCGCTGGAAGGATTCTTGTACGGCGCCAACAATCAGTTCTCGCCACAGCTCAGTCACGCGCACAAGCGCGACTTCGGCGGAGCGATCGTTGTTGACGACTTTTCGAACTTTCCGACCAATTCGCTGGGATTCGCGACGAACAGCACGCCGAGCCTCGCGTACTCGATTGGCGCCTGCTACGAATTTCGCAGCGGCACGCCCGCAGTACCGCCAGTGGCGATCGACAACTTGTTGGTGGATATCCCCGCGATCGGTACCACCCTTCACACGAGTCCCATCGGCACTGTCGCCACGCCACTCAACCTGACAACGCACCGGTACCTCTCGTTCCGCATCAAGAACCCCGATACTCCTGGGCAGATCGACAACTTCGGGTTTTCATGGCTCGATGAATTCCGAGCCTCTCTGACCGATGGCGCCGGCAACACCGCAAACGTCAACATCCTTGCCTGGCTGCCAAACATTGCGTTCCATCCCCAGCCCACCCCACCGGGCGCCGTGAACCTCAAGTACCAACGGTTCATGACCGTGTCTGTACCACTGAGCGCCTTCACGACCAGTAACGCGGCACTCGATCTCGCAGATACGGTGGTGCTAGAGCTCCGCTTCAGCACCGTGCCCAACCCGACCGACAGCATTCTCGCGATCGACGAGATCCACTTCGAGTAAGCAGCTGCGGCTCCGCTGCGCATTGACAAAGCTCACATCATTGACAAGAACGCGACGTCGGCGCAGCCGCAGTTGCAACTTCACGTCAACGTCGTATAATCAAACTTGGCTCGAACCTTAGTCTATGTGAATTGTTCGCTCTGACTCGCGCAGCAATGCGCCTCGGCAGCTTTTCCAGCCGAGTGCCGGAGAAACAACTTCTTGGACCCGCGAGTCGACATGGGATGAGACCACATGAGGGGGGGCCCTCAGTGTAAGCCGGAGCGCAGTGTCGGGGCTTGGACCGCTAGCCTCGATGAGTGCTCCGGTTTCTTTTTTGTAAGGTAGCTGCTTGTACGGCTTCTTCTCGTCCCGGGGAAGCTGTCAGCGCTGCTCTTGAATTGCCAGACGCAGCTGCACTGCCTGCAGCGTCCGCGCGATCTCCTCGACGCTCGGTCGCTTCCGCGCCTCGACGACCAACATCCGGCCTAGGAGTTCCTTCAGCTCGTCCGGCAGATCAACGCCTGGGCCAGGGCCGCCGGGCCCACCATCGACCAACGCGGCGATCGCCTGCCGTCCTTTCTTCGCGCCGAGGGGATGAGATTCTTCGAGCACTTCTCGCGCCAGCAACCCAAAGCTAAACACATCGCTCTCGGTGCCTAGCGCTTTACGCCCGGCTTGCTCCGGCGACATGTAGCGTGGTGTCCCCCACGGGGTTTCGCTCGCTGCAGTATCTGCTCCGGTGCGCCGCGCAATGCCGAAGTCCGTGATCTTCAACCGCACCTGCGTTGGCAATCCCCGCAGCCGCTCCAGCCCGGCAAGGCCCCGTCCGCTGGGTCCCAGCAGTTCGCCGGCGCGTTCGAGTAGTTCGCGTTGTCGATGACCTTCGCGATTGCAGTCGCGATAACACTCACGAGCCGCGTCGACGAGGTCGAGGAACCGCGTACGGTCATAGCGCAGTCGCGCTTGGAGAGCGCCGCGAACCAAGCAGACGAAAGCCCGATCCGGATAGCCGAGCTCGCGCTCGAGCGCCGCCACCTGCGCAAACAGCGGTAGCGGCGGGTCGACAGCTGTCAACAGATCGCCCAGGCGCGGGAGCACGCGACGCACGCTCTTGAGACGCACCTTAGGATCCAACCGTTTCGCCAACGCCAGCCGGAACGGCTCGGAGGTGAACCAATAGCGGCCATGGCTGTCGCGACGCAGATACTCAGACTTCGCTGCATGCTCGAGGATGTAGTACAGGCTCGAGCGGTCCACACCCGTTGCCTCGACCAAGGTTTGAAAGTCCATGCAAGTGCCCAACGCGCTCACCGTCGTCAACGCGTCACGCACACCCTTGGCGTCCGCATCCAGATCCTCGAGCAACTGCCGCGCGACTTCCTGCTCCTGCGGGATCAACACGGCAGACGAGAAGCGAAAGCCACCGGGCACCGAACTCCAGGCTCCAGCTTCGAAAGCTCCACGAAGCGCCGCCAGTAAGCGCGCCGGATTGCCGTCCGTCGAATCTTGCGCGAACTCGACAAACTGGCGAGCCGCCTCGGCATCGTGAACCATGCGCTCGACGAGGCGCACCGACTGCCCTAACAGGAACGGCTTCAGGTACAGCTCGACGACTTCACCGGCGATCTTGCGAGCCTCGTAGTCGCGGTGCAGCTGCTCATCGTCTGGCAGCAGCGGTGGAAGCAGAGTCAGCCAGATCCCCGTGCTCCCGGGTGGAGGCGCCTGCCACCCCTCCGTCTCGCGGATCGTGACCTGCGTCCCGCTCGTCTGGTGCGCAGCGATGAACTCGCGCGCCAGCCGCGCCTTGCCCGCGCCGCGCTCGCCGAAGATCAGCACCCAGCGCAGACCGTTGCCTGGCACCGTCGCGACGACCTCCTCGAGCAGGTGCATCTCCCCTTCACGTCCTACGAACGGCGGCTGTGAAAAGTCGGGCTCTGGGATATGAGCGCGCTTGGCAATCTCGTCGAGCAGCTCTGAGTCGACGGCGCTGGGGTCATCGTCGAGCTCCGATTCTGGGGCAATCAAAATGTCGAGGTTCTGGTCTTGGCGCTTGGGCGCTGCTTCCATAACGAGCAGATTTGCTGGCTTCAGGTCCGCATGCACGACTCCGGCTGCATGCGCGGCTCCTAGCCCCAGCGCTATCTGACGCAGCAACTCGATGCGATCGAAGAGGGAGCGGCCACGGGTCAGCAGGTGCTCTTCGAGCGTCGCTCCCTCGACCCAATCCAACAGCATGTAGGGATCGCCGTCGTGGATGCCGTCCTCGAGCGTGCGCACTACATTGTCGTGGCGAATCGTACGGCCGATGGCTGCCTCGCGGGCGTGCAACCGCTCGAGCAGGCGCTCGCTACCGTCACCCCGACGCCGCAAGCGCTTGATCGCTACGTCGATTCCAAGGTCCCGATCGTGGGCGCGGTAGACCTCCCCCATCCCCCCCCGGCCGATCAGCTGAACGTCGCGCCACCGTGGCGTGTTCGAGAACGGTGTCGTCGCTGGGGGCACCGCTGGCCCTGTGACGGCGTCGGCGATCTCGGACGGGCGCTCGACTTCGTGCTGATGCGCTCGCGCGTGCGTCGCCGCAGCGACCGCTGCTTGCAGTTCCGCGTCTGGCTCTTCCGCGGCGACTGGCGCGGCTCCAGCCGCAACTTCACTGCTTGGTTCCTGCTGTGAAAGCTCTTGCGCCGCGATCGCTACCTCGGGCACGGCTGGAGCGACTTGGGCGACAGCGTCCGCAGCGTCGCCGTCGAGACTCCCCTCGGGGCGTTGTGCTACATAGTTGATGACGACCCCGGCCAGCGTCAGCCGGTCTCCAGCCGACAGCCGTTGTGGCTCGACCAGCTGCTCCCCGTTGAGCAAGGTGCCGTTGCGAGTGCCAGGGTCTGCGACCCAGTCGACGCCACGGCGCCGCTGCACGATCACGTGGCGCCGGGATACCTCAGGAGCTGCCAGAATGACATCGCAATGGCGGCTGCGCCCAACGACGAGGCGCCCACGCGGCGGGATCTCGACCCACCGGTCGCAACCGTCATCGTCGAAATTTAGCCATCCCATCGCAGCACCTACGTTCCGGATCGGGGCGAGACGATTGCTGTCCACTACAGCGCTTCCAATCGTAGCCGATCCCGCCGAGCCCTGCCGCTCATTCGCTGTATCCGCACGCCGCGGACTCGTATCCGGGAGCCTTGGACCGCGCCGGAAATTGGGTACTATGCTGGTCTCGTGCCGAACAAGCAGGTGCCGCAAGGAGGTCCAGCCGTGATCTATCTCTGTGTGTCGACCGTGTCCACGGATGCGGCTGCCGATCTTGCCAAGAGGCTCGTGGAAGAACGCTTGGCTGCATGTGTCAACATCGTCCCTGGGGCGCGCTCGATCTATCGCTGGCAAGGGGAAGTGCGTGACGAAGCCGAGAGCATCCTGTTGATCAAGACGTCACCACGGTCCCTCGGGGGATTCGAAGAACGGTTCGCCGCTCTCCACCCCTACGATTGCCCCGAGCTGCTCTTCATCCCAATCGAAGAAGGCATGAAGGAGTACATGAACTGGGTGGAAGATATGACCGCCCCGGGAGGCCCGCGTTGAACGACCTGATTGAAGTCCGCTCCGAGATCTTGCAACGAATCAATCGGCTGCCGGCCGAGCGACTGCCGCTCCCCCGCGCGATCGGGCGGACTGTTGCCGAGGATATCCTCTCCGGAGATTCCATCCCGCCCTTCGACAACACGGCAATGGACGGCTTTGCGTTGCGCCATCGTGACAGCGCTAGTGCGAGCCCGGAACACAACATAACTCTGAACGTGACTGCGATCGTCGAAGCAGGTACCGCGGAGCTACCGCAGCTCAACGCCGGCGAAGCCGCGCGCATCTACACGGGTGCGCCGATCCCGCCTGGCGCCGATTGCGTCATTCCTTTCGAACACACCGAGTCCTACGACGACGCGACTGTCCAGTTATCGCAACCCGTGCCCGATGGCCATTCGATCCGCAGAGCAGGAGACGACCTGCGGCGAGGCGACGTGGCAGTCGCGGCGGGCACCCGATTGAACCCCGCGGGCATTGGCCTACTTGCAACGGTGGGCTGCAGTGAAGTGCCTGTCGTCCGGCGCCCACGGGTCGCCGTGCATTCGTCGGGGAACGAGTTGATCCCCGTCACCGAGCCGCTGACCCCGGGCAAGATCCGGAACTCGAACCTCTACTCGATCTGCGCACGCCTCGAACGTTGGGGGGCGGATGTGTTGCCGCGCCCAGTGTTGATCGACACGCCGGAAGCGGTTCGCAAAGGGCTGCTGGAGACTCTAGAACAGAAGCCTGACGCGATCGTCACGACCGGAGGCGTTTCGGCTGGAGACCTCGACTACATTCGAGACGTCGCACGCGAGCTCGGGTCCGATGTCCAAGTGCGGCGCGTCAACATGAAACCGGGTAAGCCGCTGGTCGATGGAACGATTGGTGGCGTTCCGTTCTTCGGACTCCCGGGCAACCCCGCCGCCTGTCTGGTCTCGTTCGAAGTCTTCGTGCGCCCGGCTCTCGCGCAGATGGAAGGGCGCGACGACGGCGCACTGCCGCGTCGGGCTGCGCGCGTCATGACGCAGCAGCCGATACGCGGCGCCGGTCGACTGCAGTTCCTACGCGCTCGCGTTACCTTCGATGACAACGCCGGCGAGTACCAGCTACAGCCGATGGCTGGACAAGGATCCCACCTCCTCTCCAGCTTCGCCGATGCGAACTGCTTGGTTGAGGTTTCGGCAGAACAGAAACAGCTCGAAGCCGGCGCAACGGTTGCCGTCTGGCTCTTGGACCAAGGGACCGCATGAACGAGCCTACACCGAGCAACAAGCGCACAGCTCGAGCTCTGCGCTTCCTGACGCTGGTCGCGATTCTGGTCGCCGTCTTTCTCACTGCTTCTCTGTGGTGGACACGGGTTCGCGTGCCCGGAGACATCGATCAGCAACAGATCGACCAGGCGATTGCGGAGATCACGGTGCGCCGCGCGCAACTCCTCGGAAGCGGTTCGATCGAACAGCTCTCCGTGGCGGTCGAGAGTGCCTGGAAGGCTCTCGAGGACCCGCAAGGGAAACACTACTACTACGATTCAGAGAAGCGCGCCCACCAGATACCGCTACCGCCCCCTGAGTTTCGCAAGAAGCACCTTGCGGTCGCCAAACTACTGAACGATCAGCCGACGGTACTGGCCGGACACGCCCGGGCCGTTACCGTCCCGGACGCCGACTCCGGTCCACGGTCTGCTGAGTCCGGTGTCGCCGAACGCGTCTTGCGCCTGGCTGGTTGCTACCGGCAGATCGCTGGGGTCGCGTGCCAGAAACAGCAGTACCCGATCGCCGTCGACTACGCCGAGTGCGGACTGCAACTCCTCACAGCGATTGCACCGGTGACGAACTTGACGATGCTGCCCGAGTTGCAGCGCGAGGCGGAACGCTTGACTGAGTTCGGCAAGAGCGCCGCTCAGGGATTCGGCGATTGGTCAGACATCGATCGCATGGCCGAGAAGGTGAGCGCCTTCGAAGCGACCCACGCTACCTTTCGGGACACACTCGACGTCGAGATCCTCGGTTGGGCCGGGCAGCTCGACTCGACCAGCGGCTCCTGGCTGCAGCGGGCTTCTGCGCGTCGAGCCGCCTACGAGCAGCTGGACAAGCTGCTCCAAGCGCAAACCATCGCGGCCAGCCAAGCCTCGGAGAAGGACCGCTACGACCGCGTTACGACAATCGACGCAGACCTCGGCAAGCGATTGACGTACTACTTGGAGTGCCAGCGCCGTATTGGTGACGCGCGCAAGACGCTCGAGACGGCACGCGACACGTCGCAATGAGCGCTCACCCACCGCGCAGAGGCAGTCACGCCCCACCGATCGCAATCATCTTCGAAGACGCGGATCTGTGTGCGATCGACAAACCAGCCGGCTGGTCCACCGTCAGTGAGCGTTGGGACCCCAACGCAGTTCCAATGATGGACGGCCTGTGGGCGATCTGGCAGAAGCAGGATCCAGACGCACCACGCCCGCACGTCGTCCATCGCTTGGACAAGGATACAACGGGGCTCCTGCTGTTCGCCCGCAACCGTGACGCGCAAGCTGCGGTGCGGCGCCAGTTCCGCGAGCGCGTTGTGCAAAAGAGCTACCTCGCACTCGCAGTCGGCGTACCCCCTGTAGACAGTGGCGTCATAGAGATCGCCATCGACGAGGACCCGCGGAAGGCCGGGCGGATGCGAGTCGTCCAACGTGGCGGTAAGGAGTGCTCAACTGCGTATGAGATCGTCGAGCGCTTCGAGGGGTATAGCCTGATCCGGCTCCGCCCGAAGACCGGGCGCACGCACCAAGTGCGGATCTCGCTGCAGCACATCGGCACGCCGTGCGCCGCAGATCCAGTCTATGGTGACGGTGCCGCGCTCTACTCGTCGCAGTGGATCCGCGGCTATCGCAAGGGGCGCGGACGCGAGGAACGGCCGTTGTTGGCCCGCACCGCGCTGCACGCAGAAACGCTAGCCCTCGAGCATCCTGCGGGCCAGCAGCTGGAACTTGCGGCCGCACTGCCGAAAGACCTCGAGGTCACGCTGAAACAACTGCGCAAGTGGCGCAAGATCTGAATTCCGGTACACTCCGCGCGGCACAATGAACGCCAGCTCCGCGAAGGAGTCGACGGCGGCGCCCGTCGATTCCCGTGAAGCGCGAAGCCATGGTACCGACGACCGATGATCGTGAACCTATACTGAACCGGCGATGATACTGAACCGACGATAGATGAAGCCCGGAGCTGGACAACTCGGCCAAGCGGGTCCCTATGGCAGCGCCGCCCGCGAAGAAATGATCGCGGCGCAGCGTGCTCGCGTGGAGCAGCTGAAGGTGGAGATCTTCGAGTCCGTCGGTGACTCTTCCGACCAGCTCGACGACTACCAGGCAGAGTACCACCGGCAATTCGAAGCCCTGGTGCCAGCAGCCAATGGCAGCGGCGGCGCGCAACCTGTCGCGTTCAGCGACCTCATCGACGAGATCGCATGCGCAGATATCGTCTACTTCGGTGATTACCATACACTGCGAGAAGCACAGAAGGCGCCGCTGCGGTGCTTGCGCGAAGTCCTCGCTCGAGGTCGTACGGCGTTGTTGGCAACCGAAGTCGTACACTTGATTCATCAAGACATCCTCGACGACTACCTCGACGGTCTCGTCAGCGACGAAGGATTCCTGGAGCGGATCGAGTACGCCCACAACTGGGGCTTCCCATGGCGCAACTACGCGCTGCAGTTTCAGTTCGCTCGCGAGAACGAAATCCCGATGCTGGGGATCAATTCGGACCCAGCGGTACTGCACGACAATCTCCACGTGCGCGACGCAATGGCTGCAATGGTCATCGTCGAGGCCATGGCACGCGAGCCCGACCGTCTCGTTGCTGTGACGTTTGGCGATCTGCACATCTGCCCAACCCACTTGCCAGCACAGGTCCAGCGCTTCGTCGAGCGACGTGGACTCGACCGGAAGAAGCATGTCGTCGTCTACCAGAACAACGACGCCGTGTACTGGGAGCTGGCTCGACGCGGCCTCGAACAAGAAGCGCACACGGTGCGCCTGGCAGACGGTTCATTTTGCCTAATGAACAGCACACCCCTCGTGAAGTTCCAGTCCTATGTCAACTGGGAGACGAACGCCGACGAACTCGAGGAGTCGATCGGCCTCGAGGGGCCAAGCATCTCTAGCAACGTGATGACCGACCAGGTCGTGCAGATGGTCGAAACGGTGACCAGCTTCCTCGAGCTTCCTCAAGAGGGACTCGAAGACTTCACTGTGCACACCAGCCGCGACTTGAACTTCCTCGATGACGTCGCCCGCACAGGGAACTACAGCGCGGATGAGATCGCTGAGATTCGGCATCAGATCGCGCGCGACGATTCATACTTCTTGATCCGTGAGAAGATGATCTACCTCGGCAACCTGTCGATCGATCATGCTGCTGAAGAAGCGACTCACTACGTCAACACGAAGCTTGCCGGCCACGTGCAGCAACCGCCTTCGCGCCGCTTCGACTTCTACTACCGAGCAATGAAGGAAGCGATCGGATTCGTCGGCTCGCGCATCGTCCACCACAAGCGCGATTGTTTCGATCGAGCCGACTTCGATCAGATCCTCGCTGCGTTCAAGGGACGACGACTGACCGAACCGGGCCAGATCTTCAAGCGCGAGATTGCTCGTGATGTCCTGCAACACCTCGATTACGAAGAACGCTGGGTGCGTGGTGAAGTGCGCGGCTATCCAAGATTTCGCGCGCTCTACGAGCGGGAGTTGCAGGTGCATCTCGGCGTCACGCACTCTCTCGGCTACATGCTTGGGGATCGCATCCACACGGCGTTGGTCGCTGGACGCATCCACCGCAAAGAAGTACGTGAACTGTTCTTCGAACGCTTCGACAGCGAACCCAGGCCACGCGAGGTGTACTTCGATTGGCTGGACTACCTGCGTCCCTGAAAGCCCGCCTGCTTCCTAACGATAACACCATTCAGGAGACTTGGTGATATGAGACTGAACGAGCTACCGAGCCACTGCCCAGAGTGTCACGACCCCCTCAGCAAGGTCTTGCGCCCGAAACCGCAAATGCAGCGCAAGGCGGTCTTGTTGATCGTCATCGGCGCCGCTCTCTGCGTACCTTGGGGACTCGTCACAGTGCCTCTCGTCGACGCCTGGGCCGAGGAACTCAGGCGTGGACTCGTGCGCCTCGTCGTGGTGTTCGTGACAGCACTCTTGCCGGCAATCGTCGCTGGTGCGATTGCGTTTCGACTGCCGCAGGTGCTGCGCATTCAATGCCGTGGGTGCGGGTGGAGCTCAGTGGAACCCTTCGAGCCACTGCGCTAGCGCTCGCCAGCCGCGCAGTGTGCAAACAACTTGCGCAGCAGCTCTTCTAGTGCTGTCAGCTCGCTCAACTCGATGTACTCGTCGGGTTTGTGCGCCTGCCGGATCGATCCGGGACCGCAAACCACTGCCGGCATGCCGCCGCGCTGAAACAATCCTGCTTCGGTGCCGTAACTGACCTTCAGCGGCTCCCCCGCAGCGTTGCGCAATCGATCGACCAGATCGAGTGCTCCCGCGCCGGCTTCGAAGCCGGGGATGCTGGAAATCTCTTCCCACGTGAAACCGGTATCCGCGACGACCTGCTGCATCGCGACCTCTAGCTGCGCAGCAAACTGCTCCGTGCGAGCCAGCAATTGATCGGAGTCTTGCCCGGGCAGGCAGCGAAACTCGAAATCGAAGTAGCAGTCGCGCGGGATAATGTTGAGCTGCGTCCCCCCCTGGATCAGCCCTGTGTGCACCGTCGAATAGGGGGGATCAAAGGCCGCGTCGTGCTGCTGCTTGTCATCGCGAATCTCGTCGCCAAGACGCCGCAGGAACGTGATCACTTCCGCAGCCGCCTCGATCGCATTGACGCCGCGGTCCGTCAGTGCCGAGTGTGCTTCGTGGCCGCGCACATGGCAGCGATAGCTTGCTTTGCCCTTGTGAGCACAGACTGTTGCCATCGATGTCGGCTCGCCAACAATGACCTGCCGCGGCCGCACGTCACGAACTGCCAATTGATCGATCAGTGACCGCACACCGATGCACCCCACTTCTTCATCGTAGGACAGGGCGAGATGAATCGGGATCGCCAAGGAGCCTTGTTCCAACAGCTCCGGCAACAGCGCCAGCGCCCCGGCGATGAACCCCTTCATGTCGACGGTGCCGCGTCCATGCAGGCGCTCTCCGTTCGGGACCAATCGAAACGGGTCCGTCGTCCACGGCTGCCCCGCAACCGGGACGACGTCGGTGTGTCCCGAGAGGGCGATCCCGCCGACGTCTTGCGGCCCGACCGTCGCATAGAGGTTCGCGCGCGTCCGATCGTCTTTGTAGTCGATTTCTGCCTCGACACCGAGGTCGGCGAGGTAGTTCGCAACGAAGTCGATCAAGTCGAGGTTAGAGGTACGACTCACCGTGTCGAAACCAACCAGATGCTCGAGCATTTCGATCGTAGTGAAGCGCATCAACCCTCCCCCTGTAGGCGGTCCAGCCGCAGTCGCTGCCGTTCGTCAAACAACAAGTTGCCCGTCTGCCACACTGCCAGCAGGGTGCCGAAGCCAGTCCCTGCAGCGATCAGAAACATGATCAATATCTGGTAGCGGACGGCGTCCAACGGCGCGGCTCCGGCCAACAGTTGCCCTGTCATCGTGCCTGGAAGACTGACAATCCCAGCAGCTGCCATCGCGTTGATGATCGGGATCAACCCCGCGCGCATGCTCTCTTGCCGGATGTCTCGCAACGCCTCGTCGCGACCTTGACCCAACAACAACCGCTGCTCGATCGCGGCGCGCTGTTGCCAACACAGTGACGTCAAGCGATCGGTCCCCAGCGAGATTCCGTTCATCGTGTTGCCCAACAAGATACCTAGCAGCGGTATGGCGTAGCGGGCTGCATACCAAGGCTCGGCCTCGATCACCATCGTCAGCGCGTAGATCGAAATCACGAACGAAGACACGAGCATGGCGCCGGTACCGACGAACCAGCCAGCGATTCCCTGAACGCGACGTCGTTGCCGCGCGTGTACTTCACGCCCAGCCAGCAGCACCATTACGAGACCAAGCCCCAACACCCACCCCGGGTGCTGCACGGCGAACAGCCAGCGCAACACGAAACCGATCAACAACAGCTGCACGGTGGTGCGCACGGCAGCGATGACCAAACGCTGCGCGAGGTTGAGCTGCAAGATCACGCTGCAGGCGGCAAGTGCCACGAGCAAGAACGCAGCAATCCCCAGGTCTAGCGGCGTCAGTTCGATCATCTTGGCGGCGTCCATGTCAGTTGACCTCCGCAACGAGGCCGCGGTCACTCATCACATACGAGCGGCTCGCCACCCGCTGTCGCTGGGCCGCGTCGTGGCTGACCCAGACGACGCCAGCCCCGTGCTCTCGACGATAGGCGTCCACTAGCTGCTCGACGCGCTCGACGCTGTCGGGATCCAAGCTAGCCGTCGGTTCATCGAGGAGCAAGACGCGTGGCTGCACCGACAGAGTCCTCAGCAGGGACAGTCGTTGCCGCTCGCCGTTCGACAGTCGAGAAACTGGCCAGCGCATCGCTTCGAGCGAGAACCCCAGCGCCTCGAGCCACTGCGCGTCGGCGTCGACAAAGTGACTGCCCACGGTGTCGTGCCACCACTCACTTGCCGCAGGGACGAGGCCAACACGACGACGCCACGCGGGGGGCAAGAACGCCTCGCTCCCTTTGCCTTCGAGCTCGAGGGTGCCACGATGTGGGTCGAGGTCGGCGATCGCACGCAACAGGAGAGACTTACCAGACCCCGAGGAACCCGAGACCGCGACTACCTCTGCCGCATCCAGGTCCAGGTCGATGGGGCCCCAATCGAGAAAGCAGAGGCCCTGCACGCGCAGCAACGGCGCCGGAGTCACCGGCCTACTCTGCCGGAGGCGGGGGTTGCGTCGCTTCCGCGGCCATCGCGCGGGCGGCGCTCGCAAAGCCCGCCCGCAAGTTCTGCAGCAGCTCCTGCATCATCGCGGCCTCTTCGCCGCTGAGGTTACCGCGCGTTTTCACGTCGAGGATCGACAGGAGGTCGATACTGTCGCGGGCAAACTCCAGATCGATACCACGCATTCCTGTCCGTGGATCGGGCAGCTGACCCAACCCCGCCATCGCTTGCGCGGCGAGCGGCTGGATCAACGCCATGAAGTCGACGCGCGGCTCCCCCGCGACTCCTTCGACGACCTCGGACAAGCCGGCACCGCTCGCACCTGCGGCGGCGGCGTTCGCTGCGTTCTCCTCGGCAGCGAGACTCTGCTCGATCTTGCGCTTCTCTTCGGCGGCGCGTTGCTTCCACTCATCGTCAACGCGCTTGCGCTTCCGCGGATCTGTCACTCACTCCCCCTCTTCACCGCCGCTGCGACGAAGTCGCGAAACAGTGGGTGCGCGCGCACGGGGCTCGACTGAAACTCCGGGTGGAACTGCACGGCTACGTACCACGGGTGATCTCGCAGCTCGACGATCTCGACCAGCAAGCCGTCAGGAGACACGCCACTGAACACGAGTCCGTGCTCTTCACAAGCGCTGCGGAACTCGTTGTTGAACTCGTAGCGGTGGCGGTGGCGCTCACTGACCTCTTCGACGCCATAGGCCTTCTGCGCCCGCGAACCCGGCAACAGCTTGCAAGGGTACGCGCCGAGCCGCATCGTGCCGCCCATTTCGGTGACACGTCGCTGTTCATCGAGCAGCGTGATCACGGGGGCTTGCGTCTCGTTCGTCACTTCGGTCGAGTTCGCGTCCTCGAGCCCGACGACGTTGCGTGCGAAATCGATCGACACGGCATGCATGCCGTAGCAGATCCCGAGGAATGGAATCTTGTTCTCGCGTGCGTAGCCAACTGTGCGCACCTTGCCTTGAAGGCCGCGCTCGCCGAAGCCGCCCGGGACCAAGATCCCGTCGACGCCACCCAGCAGCTTACCCAGGTCCCCTTCGGCCAGATCCTCGGCTTGGATCTTACGGAAGCGGACTTGCGCCTGATTGGCGATACCGGCATGGGTCAGTGACTCGTAGATCGACTTGTAAGAGTCGGTGAGCTCGATGTACTTGCCGACGATCGCGATCTCGACCTCACTGACCGGATTGCGTAGGCGCTCGAGCATCGCCACCCACTCGTCCATGTTGCCGGGTCCTGCATCGCGGCCAAAGTGCTTCAGGATCAGCGAATCTAGCCCTTGCTGGCGCAACACCAATGGCACCTCGTAGATCGAGTAGTCGACATCCTTCTCGATCAGCACATGTTCGTCGCGCACGTTGCAAAACAGCGCAATCTTCTTGCGAGCATCGGAGTCGACGTCGCGCTCCGTCCGGCAGACGAGAATGTCAGGGACGATACCGATCTCGCGCAACCGACCGACGGAATGTTGGGTCGGCTTCGTCTTGATCTCTCCCGACGCGCGCAGGTACGGCAGCAGCGTCAGGTGTATGAACATCGCGTTCTCGCGTCCGACATCGTGCCCGAACTGACGAATCGCCTCGAGGAACGGGAGGCTCTCGATATCCCCCACCGTGCCACCGATCTCGGTCAGCACCACATCGACGTCCTGCGTGCCGAGGCGGCGCACCGACGCCATGATCTCGTCGGTGATATGCGGGATCACCTGAACTGTCTGTCCGAGGTAGTCGCCGCGGCGTTCTTTCTGAATGACAGCGTTGTAGATCTTGCCGGTCGTGTAGTTGCAGTCCTTCGTCAACTGAGCATTCGTGAAGCGCTCGTAGTGACCGAGGTCGAGATCCGTTTCGGCGCCATCGTCTGTGACATAGACCTCGCCATGCTGAAACGGGCTCATCGTGCCGGGATCCACGTTGATGTATGGATCGAGTTTCTGCAGTACGACCTTGAGCCCGTGACTCTCGAGCAGCGCACCGATCGCTGCGCTCGTCAGCCCTTTGCCGAGACTCGAAACTACGCCGCCTGTGATGAAAATGTACTGAGTCATCGCTCGCCGTCCCTACTCATACTCCCGAAGCCCTAGTTGCCCCCACAGTCGCCGCGCGCGTGCCTCTGCACGAACTCCTCGTAGTCTTCTGGAGTGTCGATCCCGGCGGCGGCACTGTCGACGATCCCGACCTGGATCCGCAACCCCATTTCCAGAAAACGCAGCTGCTCCAATCGCTCCCTTTTCTCCAGCTCTGTCGGCGGATGCTGCGCGATCTTCGCCAGCGCTCCCGGCCGAAAACCGTACGTCCCCACGTGCAGCAACCAATCGCTTCCTGCTGCCGTGTCCGCCCCGCAATACGGGATCGGTGTCCGGGAGAAGTACAGCGCATCGCCGGACTCGGCCCGAGCAACCTTGACGCGGTTCGGGTTCAGGAACCCGTCGGTGTCGTTGCGGGGACTCGCCAGTGTCGCCACGTCGGCGCCACTCTCTTCGAGCAGCCGAAACAGCAGCTCCAGGTGCGACGGATCGATCTCTGGCTCGTCCCCCTGGACGTTGACAATGAAGTCCGTCGCTGGATCGAGTCCGAGCTCCCGCGCCGCAGCCGCGACCCGATCGGTGCCGCTGGGCAACTCTGGGTCGGTCTCGACGGCAACCCCACCGAACCCCGTCACTGCTGCAGCGATCTTGGGACCATCCGCCGCGACCACCACGTGACTCACGCCGGGAACCCGTCGACACTGCTCATAGCCGTGTCGGATCAGGGGCCAACCGGTCTGGTCCTGCAGGAGCTTGGCGGGGAACCTGGTCGCAGCAAGCCGCGCCGGGATAATGATGATTCGCGCCATGGGCCCATAGACTATCAGCGCAACCAGCAAGAATCTAGGCGCGAGGGCTTCGCGGGGCCGGATCCTGCAGCCAGCCAGGCAAGGCGCGAAGAGGTCGACTCTAGACGGCAGATTGGGTCAGCACGTCGTTGTAGTAGTCGAGGCTGCGCGAGACCTGCTCCTCGATCGGGAAGTGCCGCAAGACGTGGTCCCGGGCGTTCTCTCCGAGCCTTCGTCCAAGGTCCGGGTCGTTGACCAGGTGGACGATCTCGTCGGCAAGACGCTCCGCGTCGCCCTGTGGGACGAGGCCGCAGACGTTCTCTTCACCCAAGAGCGAGAAGACCTCGCCACCCCCGGTTGCGATAACAGGAAGCCCATGGGCCATCCCCTCGAGGAGCGTCAACCCGACGCCACCCCAATCGCTGACGATGACCAGCAGGTCGAGCGCCGTGTAGATCGCTGCCGGGTCGTTCTGTGGCTGCACGAACGTGACGGCGTCGGCAATCTTCAGCTCTCGGGCAAGATCGCGCAGCCGCTTCTCGTCGGGTCCGTCTCCGGCGATCACGAAGTGGACGTTGTCGGTGCGGTCGCGCACGGCCCGGGCCGCGTGCAGGAACTCGTCGTAGCGGCGCCCTCGATCGAGACGACCGAACGTGCCAACGGCTGCCATCTCGTTCCGGCGACCAAAATCGCGCGGCACGACCGCGGCGCCGTCGACGCCGTAGGGGATCACGCGGATGCGCCCCTTGGGCACCAGCCGCTCGTTGACGAGGTGCTGCCGGAGCGACTCGTTCACGGCAATGATCCCCCGCAGGGAGTTCGGCAACTCCTCGTTCTGATCCTCCTCGAGCCACGAGTGCACCGTGTGCAGTACCGGCACTCCCATCGACTTGCCGAGACGGACGGCCGTCGCGAGTGCCCGGGCCCCGCCGGTCGCGTGGATCAGGTCGGGCGTGAACTCCCGCAAGAACCCCAGCAGGCGTCGAAACGAGAAATAGTTGAACTTGACCGGGAAGACCTCGGCTCCGAGCTCCTCCATCCGCTCCCACAGCGGTCCTCCGTGGTGGGCAACGCAGACCTGGTGTTCCCGGTGCACGAGCCCCCGCACGAGCTCCAGCGTGTACGTGGCGCGGTTCGAGTATGACAGCTTCCCGGCGACCAATAGGATCTTCAAACGTGCTCCCGCCGTTTGGCGCAAAGGGGCGCAAAGGGCATGCGCAGAGGCAGCGTTGCCCCGACGCCCCACTCAGCGGCCATTGCACCGAACCAACTCGCGCAAGTCCAATGGTCCGAGGCTTCTTTTGGTGCATCTGCCCCGAATCCAACGACGCGCCGATGACGCGCAGTCGCTCCCCCGACCGGCCTATGGCGCCGCCCACCCAAATCTGTAGGCTGAGTGGGAACCAGTCATCCTGAGGAGATTCATGGCAAGTAGCGCGGCGCACAATCCCGCCACTGCCGTCGTCTTGACGAGCGGCGGTCTCGACTCAACCACAGTCCTTGCGATCGCTGCAGCCGATGGCCACCGCCCGTTGGCACTGACCTTCCGCTACGGTCAGAGCCACGACGCCGAAATCGCGGCTGCCGAGAGAGTGGCGCGGAGCGCGGCGGTCGCGGATCATTGGATCCTCGACGTGCCGCTGGGCCAGATCGGTGGCTCTGCACTCGTCGGCGACGGTCCCATCCCGGACGCGGCGCCGACGGATGTTGGCGGGCCCGAGATACCGGTCACCTACGTTCCGGCGCGCAACCTCGTGTTCTTGTCGCTGGCCACTGCCTGCGCGGAAGCGCGCGGGATCCGCGACATCTACATCGGTGTCAATGCCGTCGACTACAGTGGCTACCCCGACTGCCGCCCCGCCTTCATCGAGTCGTTTGCGGCGACCGCGAATCTCGGTACTCGTGACGGGGTCGAGAACCCCGAAACCGTCTCTGGGGATGTCTTCGGCGCCGAGCCGTGGTTCCGCATTCACACCCCTCTCGCCGACCGTAGCAAAGCCGACATCATCCGTGCCGGACTGGCCCTCGGAGTCGACTACGCGCAAACCGTGTCGTGCTACCGCGCCGACGTCGATGGGCGCGCCTGCGGCCGCTGCGATGCGTGCGAGCTGCGCCGGCGAGGCTTCGAACAAGCCGGGGCGGCAGACCCCACCCGATACGGCTAGCACGCCGCAACCTCGCCTCCGCAACGGATTACCGGAACCGATACAGCGTTAATCTGCTGCCCAAGCGCGCGTTCGGATCCCCATTCCTGCGGTCGCCGACTCAGGGCGCGGCCTCATCGTGCCGATGAACTGTGGAGACGGTGATTGCTCAGCCGTCCTCGTTCTTGAGCGAGAGGGGCTCACGGCACGGAGCGCAGTTTCTATGGGTCAACGGGTTCTCGTCACGGGTGGTGCCGGCTTCATCGGTAGTCACGTCGCTGAGGCGTTGTTGCGCCGCGGCGATCGCGTGATCTGTTTCGACAGCCTGGATCCGTACTACGACCCCGCCATCAAGCGGCAGAACATCGCTCTACTGTCGGAGTACGAGGGGTTCTCGTTCATCCAAGGCGACATCCGATCCCCCGAACAACTCGCGACAGTGCGACGAGTCGACGCGGTCGTCCACCTCGCGGCTCGCGCCGGCGTGCGACCGTCGATCGACGAGGCGGCCTTGTACGCGGATGTGAACCTGACCGGGACGACGAACGTGCTGGAGTTCGCGCGTCAGCACCAGGTGCGGAGCTTCGTTTTCGCGTCCTCGTCATCGGTCTACGGCGAACGGGGCAACCCACCGTTTCGGGAGTCCGATCCGGCGGACCGCCCAGCCTCGCCGTACGCAGCCACAAAGCGGGGCGGTGAGCTGCTCTGCGCGAGCTACCACGATGTGTTCGACCTCCCCATCAGCTGCCTGCGCTTCTTCACGGTCTATGGGCCGCGGCAGCGACCGGAGATGGCCATCGCCCGCTTCACGCACCAGATCGCGGCCGGTGCAGCGATCCAACTGTACGGGGATGGTTCGGCACAGCGCGACTTCACGTATGTCACCGACGCGGTGGCAAGCGTGCTCGCTGCCCTTGAGCGCACCGATGGTTACGACGTTTTCAACATCGGACATCGGCGGATGACCAGCGTGCTCGAGATCATCCACCAAATTGCCTCCGCTCTCGGCACTCCGCCGGAGCTCGACATCCTGCCGCCGCAACCCGGCGACGTCTCTCTCACCTGCGCAGATATCGAACACGCCCACTCCGTCCTCGGGTACAATCCCGCGGTTCCCATCGAAGATGGAATCGCACGCTACGTGGATTGGTACCAGAAGGCGGAAGTGCTGGCTGGATGAGTGGATCCAACCTCGACTCTCTGCGGTGGCTGCGAGCCCCGTTCGATCTCGGCGTTTGCGTGCTGGCACTGTTTGCAGCGTATGCGTTGGCAGTGCGAGGGATCCCGTTCGAACTCAGCCAGGGGATTCCAGATCTCGCGCGCTACGTCGACCTGATCCCGATCTACCTCGCAGTCTTCCTAGCGTCGGCGATCTTCCACCGCCTCTATCGGCCGCGCCGTGCTGGCTCGAGCGCGCGCCTGTTCGTCGACCTCCTCAAGGTCAACGTACAGGCAGCATTGTTGATGTTCGCGTTCTTGTTCTATGAGCGCGACTTTTCGTTCTCACGCCTCATCCTGACGAACTTCTTCACGATCAATCCGATCCTGCTGTTTCTACACCACCTCTCCTGGATGGGTTGGGAGCAGCATCTCGCCCGGCGCGGCATTGGCACGAGACGCTGCGTGATCATCGGGCAAGGAGAGCTCGCGCACGCGATCCATCGCCGCATCAAGAAACACCCGTGGACCGGGTTGACCGTCGTCGGTTATGCGACCGTCGACAACGAAGAACCACAGGTCGTCGCAGCCGACAAAATCGTCGGCGCGGTCGAGGACATGCCGTCGATCGTCACGCAACACAGCGTCCAGGAAGTCATCGTTGCGCTACCATTTCGATCACTGGGTGTCTTGACGCAGATCGACGCGCTCCTCTCGCAGACCACCGTGGGCTTGCAGTGGGTGCCAGACCTCGACGCGCTCAATACGCTGCATCGCGAAGTCACAGACATCGACGACATGCACCTGATCAACCTGCGCGGCTCGCCGCTGCGAGGTTTCGCCCGCTTCCTGAAGCGCAGCTTTGACTTGGTGCTCTCGGCCGTGATGCTGACGGTCTTTGCGCCGCTGCTGGCAGCCATCGCGCTGGCCATCAAAGCCACGTCACCGGGGCCGATCTTGTATCGGCAGCAGCGGGTCGGCCAGGACGGGACTGAGTTCACGCTGCTGAAGTTCCGGACGATGGTCGAGAATGCGGAGCTCGAGTCGGGACCTGTCTTTGCGGCGAGCGACGACAATCGGGTCACACGCGTGGGCCGGATCCTGCGGCGCACCTCGCTCGATGAGTTGCCGCAGCTGTGGAACGTGCTCCTCGGCCAGATGTCGCTGGTCGGCCCGCGCCCCGAAAGGCCGATTTTCATCGCGGAGTTTGCCCAATCGATTCCGCGATACATGATGCGCCACCGCGTCAAAGCCGGCATCACCGGTTGGGCCCAGGTCAACGGCTGGCGCGGCAACACGTCGCTGCCGAAACGGATTCAGTTCGACCTGTACTACACGAAGAACTGGACCCTGTGGTTCGACCTGAAAATCCTGCTGCTGACGCTACTCCGCGGGTGGCGACGGCGCTGGAATGCCTATTAGGCGCCGCTGAAGGTCCCGCTCCACACACGTAACTCCATACGCTGCAACAGCTCGGCGTCTCGGGGACAAGTTCCGGCAGAAAACGCTGCGCGGTCGTTGCCGAAACGGCGCGTAGGTAGGTGGGAGCGGCGATTGGCCAACCGGCCTACGCCGCCTCTCGCGTCTGGATTCCGGAGGAACAGGTGCCTGTTCCCGATCCTGACAACCCCTGCCCGAAAGGACCGACTGATGCGACGCTCCCTGCTCCTCGCCACACTCGCCCTACTGTTTTCAACCGCTGCCTACGCACAACCGTTCGAGCGCCGTATCTCCGGCCCTGTGAACGAACGTCCGAACTGCGTCGAACACACGACGACCGGCGGCTACATCATTGCCGGCACGGAAAAGTTGATCTCCGACGTCTGACCGACCCAACCGACGAGCCGGTCGGCTTGTCTGACAAAGGTGGACTCGAACGGCATCATCTTGTGGAACCGTTCGTACCAGGTCGACGACGTCAGTCGCGGTGTTGCCGTGCGCCAGGCCAACGACGATCCCAACGGCTACATCATGCTGGGCCATACACAAACTCTCACAGGCGATGGCGCCGCCCCTTTCATCATGCGTACAGACACGAATGGCAACCCGGTGTGGACCAAGGTTTACGGCCGTTCGCTGGGGCGCAGCTTTTTTCCGGAGGGAGAGATCCGCAGCTGCGGTAGCGGCTACATCATTGCCGGCTCGGTGAACTCCCCGGCGGAGGGCGGCGAACTCGGCTACCTCCTGCGCATCAACGACACCGGCGTGACCCAATGGATGAACTTCTACAGCCAGGATGGCGAGCCGTTCAACTTCACCGGCTTCAACGATGTCCTACACACCGCGACTGGCTTCGTCGCTACCGGCAAGTGCGTCACGACAGTACCTCCTGGAATGTTCCAGAACACAACCGACACACTCCTGATCACGTTCGATTCTCTGGGCGCCCCGATCTGGGCCAAGCAGTACCCGTACATCGAAGGGGAGGATTCTGGCCAGTCGGTTGCCTTGACGAGCTCTGGCTACGCCGTCGTCGGCACGCAGGAAGCCTTCGGCTTTCCGGCAGCTCAGCTATTCTCGACCGATGCCCTCGGCAACCTCAACTGGTTTCGACGCGTCGAGACGTTCATCGACGGTGGCTACGGAATCCAGGACTCGCCGGCCAACGGTACGCTGCATGTCATGAGCAACGGCGACCTCGTGTTTCCTGGAGGCAACCTGTTCCAGAACACGTCGCTACTGCAGTTCGACAGCCTCGGGACACTGCTGACCGCGCAAGAGTACGGCGCGTCTACGTGGCAATTCGGTAGCAGTTCGTTGATCGAGCCGGGAGAAACGGGCTACACGTTCGTGGGACCGATCTCCGACGGTATCACGCTGGACTACTACTTGGTCCGTGCAGATGCGAACTTCATCACGAACTGCAACGACCGGTTGTTCTTCCCGACGATCACGACGCCGCCAGTGACACCGGCGACCGTCAACTACACCGCTACGGCCGTGCTCGGCGAACAAGCCGTTACACCGACCGAGGCGCCTCTCGTCTGGATCGAAGAGACCTACTGTGCGACCAGTCCATGCATCGAATCGGTGCCCGTGACGTGCTCGCTGTCGGGGCTCTCGGTCGACTTGACGTGGCCGCCTCTCCCCGCTGCGGTCGCGTCCGCCGAACTGTGGCGCAACGGTTCGTTCCTGAGCTTCGTCACGGGTACGAGCTACACCGACGCCTCGCCGCCATTCGGCACGAACTCATACGAACGCGCCTCTTCGACGTCAGTCCGCAGTGCCCATACGCCAGCTCGTTCTGTTCGGCGGTCGTGGGTATCTCGATCCAGTGGGAGGTCGTCACCGACGTGCTGATCTGGGTTGAGCGACCGGTGCCGGACGGACCGATCATCTGCTGGAACGACCACCTCGTGAACAAGGGGCGCAACCCGCGGGTCGGCACGTCGATCGATCAGATCTCACCGCTCCTCGGCAGCGCTGTCCCTGGCACGATTCCCGTCGTCTGGCTGTCGCTGGGAGAGTTCCCGTTCAATCACCGCCTGACGCCAGCGGAGGGCCAGATCCTGGCCGACTACCTCGCTGCCGGTGGCTCGCTGTACATTGAAGGCGGCGACGTAGCTTTCGGCGGCCAATCGGCGCTGTCGTTGATCGACGGAGTGACCGCCATCGACAACGGTGACCTACAAGGATCGGTACCGGGCGTGACGGGTCTCGACACCGGGCTCGGCATCGACGCAACCCAGCTGTCAGCGCCTTACCGAGGTCGTAGTGGCTCGATCGACCACCTCGTCCCCGACGGCAACGGCGCTGCGGCCCTCTTCCAGAACGCGGGCCCCCCCGGCCAGACGACGGCCGTCTACTATGACGCCAACGTCTCCGGCGCCGGGACCCATCGAATCGTGACTTCGTCGACGACGATCGAAGGCTATGACGGCGACGAGTCGGCATTGCTGGACGCGTTGTTGGACGGCCTGTCCCCCAGTCCTGCGATCACTTTCACTCGCGGCGACGGCAACGGTGACGGCGCCGTCGATATCGGCGACCCAATCTACTCGCTGGCTTACCTCTTCAATGGTGGCGACGGTGCCTGCTTGGACGCACAGGACTCCAACGACGACGGCTCCGTCGACATCGGTGACCCGGTTTACAGCTTGTCCTTCTCGTTCTCCAGTGGCCCACCTCCACTGGCGCCTTGGCCCAACTGTGGCAGCGACCCGACTACCGACGGGCTCAGCTGCCTCACGCAGCCCAGCTGTCCATAGCGATACTCTTCGCTAGCGCAGAACCCGCAGCTCTCCCTTGCTGCGGGTTCTTTTTGATGGTGGAACTCAGTTCTGACGCGCAGCCTCCTTCATTGGTCAACGTCGATGTAGTCTAATCGCGTCTCCGGGCTCGTCGGCAGCGATGAACTAGAGTTGTCCCAAGAGACAGAATTACCCCGAAAGGGAGAATCCAATGAAGATTGCCGTACTGTTGATTGCCGCGTTAGGCGTTGGCTTCGCTGTCGGTTTCATGACCTCGAATCGCAAGACAGAAGGCAGCGACACGCAAACCGACGCTGGCGGCGCCGAAGAGGAACTGGGTGCACCGCAGGTGAGCGAGGCGATGCAACTGAAGCTCGACGACTTGGCCGAAGAGAACGCCTCCCTCAACGATCAGCTCAATGAACTCAAAGCAGCTGTCGCCGAGTACGAGCAGCTACAGGCTCTCGCTGAGGCCGCAATGGACGCCGACCCCACTCTCGCGATCGCCTTCGGCAAGTTTGCAGACCTCGAAGAGCTGCTAGACGCCGACTGGAACAAGATCGGCACGTCGATGCTCGCGCTCAGCGAGGGCATTCAGGAGATCATTGCGAAGGCCGAAGCCGGTGAAGATGTCGGCGAAGACTTCATGAACCTGCAAGAGCACAACTTGCCACTGATCGCGTTTGCGCTGGCGATCAATGGCAAGCTGCCTTCGCACGGCATGGTCAACGGCGTCTTCACGCACCCTCTCGCGCAGGTCAACATGATGAGTGAGATGCTCGCTGGTGCCGATGTGGCACTGACTGAGACTCAGGCGGCACGACTGCAGCAGCTGGGCCTGCAGTTCGAGAAGGACTGGGACAACGCAGATCGCAGCTATGGCGATGGCACACAAGCGCTGGAGAAGCTGCTCGACGAGGCAGACCTCAAGCGTGAGTTTCTGAGAGCCGTCGAAGGCGACTTAGACCAAGGTCAACGCGAAGTGATCTTCCCGGATTCCTCGCGTGATCTACGGATGCTAGACCTGTTCTCGCCGGCACTCATGTTCTCTGAAACAGGTCATCCGCTGCCGGTGCAATCTGCAGCCGACTTGCGGGGGCAGCTCGTCGACAACGTCAGCAAGAGCCTCGGAGTCACCAAGGATGAACTCAACGCCCACGGGCACATCTTCGACACGTGGGTCGCCGACGTGCAGAGCATCCTTTCGCCAATCCCTGCAGACGATCAGATGTTCTACGACCTCGATCAGGGGATCATTGCTGGGCGCGCACAATCGCACGCCGTGAATTCACTGTTGCAGTCGCTGAACCTAACCGACGAGCAACGGGCAGAGCTTCTCGACAACAAGATGTTCATCGTGCCGCGCGTCATCGAGCAGCCCAGCGCCGAACAATCGAACCCAACCAGCAACGAGGGCGGCGGCTAACCAGGCGCCACTTCCAGCAGGTGGTGTCCGTAGACGACTTTCTCGGGCACCGTCAAGACGAGGACCATGAACGTGCTTTCACGGTTGCTCTCGATCAATACGTGCTGATAGCGCTGGCCCGACGTCTGATACACGTTGCTCACACGACGCCCGCGGCAGTCGACTCCGCGGAAGTCTCCCAGTGGGATCTCGTCGAAGTAGCCCCAATAGTCAAAGGGCGCTTGCGTGCCTGCACCGAGGGGCCGCATCGGATTCGTGAACGTCGCATCGAACTCGCCACGCGTCAGGCGTTTCACGGCTGCCCTTCCGGGACCAACACAACCCCCTCTTCGCGTAGCAACGCAGCGATCCGCTGCCGAAACACGGGCAAGTCGAAGCTGGCTGCGTGAGCCCTGAGGGACACTGGATCGAAGTCACCGTGGCGTTCGTCCATCGTCTGCAGCGCCGCAACGGCACTCTCGGTAGACGGTTCATCGAAGAACACGCCAGTGGCCGCAGTGACGGTCTCGCACGCGCCCCCGCGCCCAAGCGCGACTACTGGGCGGCCAGAGGCCATCGCCTCCAACGGAGTAATCCCGAAATCTTCCTCGCACGGTAAGACAAATGCACGACACGTTGCCATCTCATCAGCGACGACGTGATCGGGCTGCCAGCCGCGAAACTCGATCGTCGGACCGGCCAGGCTGTGCAGTCGCCGCTCATCCTCGCCTTTGCCGATTACGATCAGACGCTTGCCGGTTGCGTTGCAGGCGGCAATCGCCAGATCGACGCCCTTGTACGGAGTCAGCGCACTGACGACGAGATAATGATCCCGGACGTCACTGTCAGCAGCGATCGTGAATCGCGATGTGTCGACCGGCGGATAGATGATGTCAGCATCGCGGCCGTAGATCCTGCGGATGCGTTCCGCAACATACTCGGAGATCGCTATGAAACGGTCGACCCCGCCAGCCGTATCGACGTCCCACTGCCTGAGTCGTGGTAGCAAGAGTCGCGCAGCAGCGCGCACCGCTGCTGAGCTGCGCCGCAGGTAGGTATCTGCATGGTCCCACAAGTAGCGCGCGGGCGTGAAACAGTAGGAGATGTGTTTGGCTCCCGGGCGCTTGGTCGCTGCCTTCGCAGCGCAATGGGACAGCGAGACCAGTACGTCGTAGTCTGCTGCAGGTAGCTTGCGCGTCGCCCAAGGGAGCAATGGCAACAGCTTGCGGTAGTTGCGTCGTGCTGCGCGTGATCGTGACAGCGGTGAGGCGATGATCTCGTGCTTCTCGATACAGTCGCTCACGCTGCCAGGCTCGTGAATCAGCGTGAGAATGGGTGCGCCGGGCAGGAGTTCGGCAAACACTTCGAGACAGCGCTCGCCGCCGCGCATCCCCGTCAGCCAGTCGTGGATCAACGCGACGGGCCGAGTGGTCACGAGGCGATTGCTGATTGCAGCGCAGCCACGACACGATCGACGTCTTCGGCTCCCACACGGTGATGAACCGGTAGTGCCAAGACATCGGCTGCGGCGCTCTCCGCTTCGGGGAAAGCGCCTGGCTTGTGCCCGAGTTCAGCAAAGACCGGCTGCAGCGGCAGGGTGCCAGGGTAGTAGATCCCGGAAGGAATCCCCTGATCACTGAGTGCCGCGCGGACACGCTCACGGTCATCGACGCGCACGATGAACTGATGCCATCCGTGGTCTGATCCCGGGGTGCGACCCAGCGGACGCACCTGCCCCAACAGGCCGTGCTGTTGCAGCAGCTCGAGATAGCGTTCGGCGTTGGCAGCGCGCTGTGCTTGGATCTGCGCGAAGCGCGCCACGCGCAGCTGCAAGATCGCGCCTTGAAAGCCGTCCATTCGGGCGTTCCAACCGAGCTCGGTGTGGTTGTAGCCACCGCGATCGCCATGAACCCGCAACAGCTGCAGCTGCTCGAAGACTTCAGAATCGCGCGTGACGAGCATGCCGGCGTCACCGGGCGCGCCGATGTTCTTGGTCGGATAGAACGAGAACGTGCCGGCCTTGCCCAAAGAACCGAGGGCTTGACCGCGATAGCGGATACCAAACACCTGGGCAGCGTCTTCGACAATCGCGAGACCACGGGGATCGCAGATCGCTTGGATCCGATCCATGGCCGCAGCCTGTCCGTAGAGGTGTACCGGCAACACCGCTTTGGTCCGTTCCGTGATCGCCGGGGCAATCGCTTCTGGATCCATGGTCAGCGTCGCAGCGTCGACGTCGACGAAGACCGGCGTCGCACCCAGCGCGGTAACCATCGAGGCTGAAGCAAAGAACGAGTACGCCGGCACGATGACCTCATCGCCGGCACCAACTCCGACCGCCTGTAGCGCCATCTTCAGGGCATCGGTACCGTTCGAAACGCCCAATGTATGCGGGACCTCTAGCAACTCTTCAACTTGGCGCTCGAGTGCAGTGACTTCTGGACCCAGACAGAAGGCGCCCGTATCTACGACGCGCGTCAGGGCTGCAATCCACTCCTGACGTTCGGCCTCATCGTCGGGTCCAAGGGCGACCATCTGTATCGGTTTGGTTCCGTCGCTCATCGATTCGGTCAACTCCGTGGTTCGGTGTCGTTTCGTGGGTGTGCTACACGGCTGAATCCTGCCGTCTCTTAGCAGGAATCCTGGACGTGTGCCACCGCTCTGCACACACTAAACAGAGAACCACCACCAAACGTCGCGACCAACCCCTTGAGAGGCACCAATGGAGTACTTGGAGATCGAGCACGTGCAGCTGGCGATGCCACCTGGGCAAGAGGCTGTGGCCCGGGACTTCTATACGGAGGTGTTGGGTCTCACCGAAGTGTCGAAGCCAGCGGTCTTACAGGCGCGTGGTGGGGCCTGGTTCGAAGCCGGATCCGTGCGGCTGCATCTCGGCGTGCAGGGCGACTTCGTCGCCGCCAAGAAGGCGCACCCCGCGCTGCTCGTTCAGGGGCTCGATGAACTGGAGCAGCGGTGCGTAAAGGCAGGCGTTGCGGTCACGGCGGCCGATCCCATCGCTGGCTTTCGCCGCTTCCACATACACGACCCCTTCGGGAACCGGATCGAGATGATGGAACACATCTCCTAGCCGCGGGCTCGTCAACGCAGCGCGTCTTCCTGCAGCAGCTGCGCCAACCTCTTGCGCGCATTGTGAAGGCGCGACCACACAGTGCCCTCGGGACCCCCAGAATCTCAGCGATCTGCTTGTGGCTGAGATCCTCTACTGCAAACAGGTTCAGGACGACCCGCTGTTCCCAAGGCAACTCCTCGACACTGCGCATCACTCGCTGAGCTTCATCACGATGCTCCAAGGCATCGCGATCGCTTGTCGGTAGGTCCGCGGGCAACTGTGCGCCCGTGCGTTTCCCGGTCGCTCGTACGCGCAGCGCAGCGCGGATTGCAATGCGATAGATCCACGTACCGATCGCGGCGTCTCCGCGAAAGCCACTCAAGCTCCGGTGAACTGCGACGAACGTTTCTTGAACGGCGTCTTCTGCGTCGGAGTGACGTCCACACATCCGGTAGCACAGGGCATAGACACGTTCACGGTACTCCGCAAACAAACTTTCGAAGGAGTCCTCGAGGACACCGTCCACCGCGCTGTCGGCAGCTGCTAGGTCGCTCAATGGGCCACCTCTGCCTGCATGCGAGTCAAGCGCGGGCGGTGCACCTTGACTTGATAGAAGGCCATGCCCAGGAAGATCGCGGCGACGGCCAAAGGTGGTACCGGGCTCTTGAGAAACGGTGTCATGACGAGGAACAACGTCGCAATGCCGACGTCGACGAATGCGCTCGTCAAACAGTGCAACCGTTGCTTGTCGATCTCTGACCGCATCTGTGCGATGAAGTCGCCAGTGTTCTCGTACAGCTCGGGGAGCTCGCTGCGACGCCTCTTCCAGGCTGCGAAACGATCCGGCAGTACAGCCAGCAGCAGTCCGCCGGAAACCAACCAGGTCGAGTGGTTCCAGAATCCAAAGACGACCGTCGCCGTGAATAGCCCCGACGAATAGAGCAACTCGCGTAGCGGTTTGTGAGCCACCCAACGCGCCCGCTTGGCAATGCGCTGCCAGCGGCGCTCATCCGTCGTTGGCGCAAGCGTCACTCGCAAGACCTGATCCATGGCACCCAGTTGTTCTTGGTAGGTCTGGCAGTCAGCACAGGCAGCGAGGTGGCTCGCCGAAGCATCCGGTAGGGCGGCGATTGCGCCGTGGTACTGCTTCTCCAGTTCGATCTGACACTCTGCGCAAGCATCCATCGTCGAAATCTCCTTCTTCGCTGTTGAGTACGCCCTTTAGAGGCGTGCTGCTGGCGCATCCTTCACGAGTTGCCTGCAATAGCTGTAAGTGACCTACTAGAGTGCGACTTACAGACCCTGTGACCGCGCCACCGGCCCCGGCAATCACTGCCGGGGCGACCGCCAGCCACGCGCTGGGCTGGGGGCCATGGCCGCCCTCCTCGTAGAGCGCGTGGCCTAACGACCTGACTGCTTGCGCGACGAACTCGCGGCAGTGGGATTGCCGCAGTGCGGTTGCTGAATCGAATTCCTTTGCGGGGGTGGCCGACGAGACCTACGATACGGAGGTCCCTGCACCAAAAAGCGTCCGGCTGCCGCCTGGACTCACATACGGCGTGGAATCCCGCACTGTGACTCGTTCCAGGTGCCACCGGTCGAGTGGCTCTACGAACCGAGTCTGTGGGCTGTGCCGAAAGGAGTAGTGGAATGTCTCTCTTGCGTCTTCCCGTACTACTATCTGGTCTCGTTCTCCTGCTGACTTGCTTCCCTTGCGAAGCACAGCCGGTGAACCCGCCCGGCAACACCGACGACTTCAAGCGCGGTGATGCCAATGGCGATGGGTGTGTCGACTCTCTCGACTCTGCGTTCATCCTCAACTGGTTGTTCATGAGCGGTGCCCCGCCGGAGTGCATGGACGCAGCGGACGCCAACGACGATGGCCAAGTGAGCCAAGCTGACTTCGTGCACATCGAGAACGCGTTGCTGCCTGGCGGTCCCTTGCTCCCCGCACCTGGCCCGGACACGTGCGGTCCCGATCCGTCCAGCGACACGCTGGATTGCCAGGTCTATGCGACGGCATCCTGCGACCCCGGCATCAACTGTGGTGTGCCCACCGAATGCCAGCTTGTCGACAACGGCACGGGGACGGTCGACCTCCCCCCTGCCGGCTGTCCGTATGTCGGGCCTTCACTGCTGCACATGATCGTCGAAGATGCGGGCAACAATCTGCCCCCCGGAACACAGATCAACATTGCCATCGAGCACGGTAGCTTCAGCGGTGTCGTGATCACACCGGCCCTCGGCCCGATGGGCGGCGAGATCGAGAACTTCAACTCGGTCCTTCATATGGAGATCACCGGGACCGGCGCGCTGGCGAGCTTCTCGCGCACGATCGACCTGGCCGCGCCGTGCGAAGTGCTGACAGGTCCGCGGGTCGCCGGTGACCCGGTACAAACGTTCACGAACGAGATGCGGGCCCTCGAAGGGATGCTGACCGGCGATCCGGACTTTGCGCTTCTACACATCAAGGCAGGCTCCGACTTCGGCCTGCCCAGCCCGGGACAGACCACACTGACGATGGGCACGGGCGGCGACTTCAACGTCGACAGCTTCTTCGACATTACGTACGAGATCGACTTCCAGGGTGCTCCCGGGGGCGCGCTCGCGGGGTTGAGTGGTAGTGCGACGGGTTCGCTGCTGATGGGGACGCCAGGGATCAACGATTCCGAGTTTCGTCGCGGCGACTGCAACACCGACGGTGGCACGGACATCGCCGATGCCGTCAAAGTGCTCAACCACCTGTTCCCGCCCTCGGGCACCGTGAACTTGGTGCTGTGCCACGATGCGTGCGATGCCAACGATGACGGAGCTCTAAACGTTGCCGATGCGGTACGCATCCTGAATGCGCTGTTCGGGACCGTGACGGTGCCGTTACCGGCACCGTACCCGGGCTGTGGTGCGGATCCAACGGCGGATGAGCTGCTGTGTGCGACATACAATCCGCCGTGTCCGTAAGGAGCTCCGCTGGACCAATGGCCCGGTGGCTGTAACTCACTGGAGCGTGTGACTCGCGAAAGCAACAGGGTCGACGACACGTCGGCCCTGTTCTTTTTTTGAACGTTGGCCACGCCAGCCTTCTTCGAAAGCAGAGGCAACACATGCGCATCTTCGTCGCGGTGTCTCTGGACGCTGCTGCCCGCAGTGAGATTCGCGACTGGATCGCGACCATGCGTCCGCTGGGCAGCCCATCGATTCGGTGGGTCGAGCCAGCAGGACTGCATGTAACGATCTCGTTTCTCGGAGAAGTGAAGCCGGCCCAGATCGAAATCGCACGAGAGGCGATCGAGTCGGCAGCTCGGTCGCTCCAAGCCTTCGACCTGGAGCTCGCTGGTATCGGGACCTTTCCATCACAAGGTCGCCTCCGAGTCATCTGGATCGGCTGCGGGCGAGGGACGCGACAACTGACCGGGCTCCACGAATGCATCGGCGAATCACTGGCAGCTGCGGGGTTCCAACCGGACCGCAGCCGGTTTCAGCCGCACGTGACCGTCGGGCGCGTGAAGGGCCCTATCGATGAACGTGTGCAAGCCACGCTGTCCGACGCAACCTTCTGCGCCACCGATCCGGTTCGCGTGAGTTGCGTGAAGCTGCTTGAGAGTCAGCTGCATGCCGACGGCCCGCGTTATTCGGAGCTAGCGACGATCCAGCTGTCACCCCCGACCCATTGAGACGCGGCTATGGGCAAGCACCGCCGAAACAGCCACTCGAGCCACAGAGTGGAAACGGCATGGCAGGTGGTGGCCCGGTCGCGAACAAATACCCCAGCAGCGCCACCGGATCGGCAACGTCGACGTTGCCGTCGCCGATGACGTCTCCGGCCTGCTGGCAGCACGCCGCGGCGCCGAGAAACAAACTGCCCAAGATCGCGATCGGGTCGGAAACGTCGACGACGCCATCGCAGTTGAAGTCGCCACGGATGAAACTCCCGACACCACCCACCAGCGGCGCGTTATTGGCACTCCACGCGGTCGGCCCTGTCAAAAACCAAACGATGCATGCAGTCGGGCTCAACCCATCACAGGCACTTGTCCCGGCGCCTTCCGAGAACGCGAAGTGCCCCACCAGCCCCGGTTCCAAGCCACTGACCGCAGCATTCCAACTCGTCGCGATCTCACTGGCACTCTTGGCACGGTCCCAGAAGCGCACCTCGTCGAGCAGCCCCTTGTAGTCCTCGTACTGTGACAGAACGCCGATCGCGGCCTGCTTCTCAGCGCCCCAGAACCACCCTTCTTGCAGCGCTGGGAAACCCGTCCACGAGTCCCAATACTGGCGCATGTTGGTCCGACTCGATGAAGTTTCCGTGGCGACCAGCGTCCCATCGACCCACAGCTCGAGCTGCGCATCCGCAACGCCACTCCAGCGCCGCACCAGCGTGATCTGATGCCAACCTCCATCGAGCAGCGACGCGGTTGCTGTCGCCGGGTACGCACCGACGGACCAGTGCCCCCCGGGGCCTGCGTTCGTGCCGTCGCCGAAGAGCCAACGCACGCGCCCTCCACCATAGAACTGCAGGCTGAACGTACCTGCCGCGAAGCTCGCGTTGTTGTGGCCATCGAGGAGAAAGTTGCCGTCGTACCACCAAGACCCAAAGCTGTACGGTGCGTTATCGGCGTCTGCCCAGTTGGTCAATTGCGCGGCGCCGCCGCCGGTTGGACCGACTGGAAAGGAGCTATCTGGCAAGACCCACAGCTCTAGCGTGAACTCACCAGCCCCGAAGGTCGGCGGCAACGTCAGCTGATGGCCATAGTCGTGCTGACTCTGTGCATTCACGACAAACTCAAAGGAACTTGCGCGCGCCGACGACGACGTCAGCGTCAAGAACAACAGCACAAGGCCAAGCCAGCATCGATGCATCATCAACTCCCCGCACTCCACATGCAAAAAGCGTCAGTCAACAGTCTCCAGCGGGGAACTACTCCCCAATGCGGCACTCGCAGCCTTCGTCCGCTTGTCGTCAGGCCCCACGGTCTCTAGCAAGATCTCCAAAGAAGACGAGAATGCCGCGCGCGCTTCGTCACGACGCCCTGTCCCCTGCAGCACTTCCCCGTGGCGTAGGAACAACACGCCGTGGACGAGATGCCGCGGGTTCTTCCAGACTTGCGGGGCCGCGCGGCGTGCACGCTCGACCAGAGGTGCCGCAGCCGTGAAGTCCGCGTCCTCACAATACAGCTTCGCGAGGTTGCTCAGCGAGAAGATCGTGTGCGGATGTTGATCGCCCAACCAAGCCTCCTGAATCGAAAGTGCCCGTAGAAACAGCGCCTCGGCTTCCTGCGGTCTTCCCCGTCGCTGGCAAACCGAAGCGAGGTTGGTCATCACGCGCAGCGTATCCAGGTGACGTTCACCGTCTCGCTCGAGTCGCACGTGCAACACTTCGCGAAACAGCGCCTCTGCTGCAGGGAGCTTGTCGAGGTCCATGTACAGCCCAGCCAAGTTGTTCTTCGACAGCAGCGTTTCCGGGTGATCCTCGGTGAGCGCGCTGCGACGGCCGTCGAGTACCGCCACGAGGAGTTCCTCTGCCTCTGTCAGGCGATTCGTATGGTGATAGAGCCGCCCAAGGTTGTTCATCACGGTCAGCGTTTTCGGATGCGCGTCGCCAAAAATCTCGCGCCGCGCGGCGAGGACCTGCTGGTAGATGCGCTCTGCTGCATCGACTCTACCAAGCCGACGGTAGACCACAGCAAGGCTTGTCATCGTACTCAGCGTGTCGGGGTTGGCGGGCCCTAAGAGCGACTGCTGCGCCGCCATGGCACGTTCATACAGCAGCATCGACTCGTCGAACTGCCCTTGCTGCTGCCGCAGGCGGCCCAGCGCAGCCGTGGCCTGGAGCTGCACGCGATCGGTGACTGCTGCGCGCCTGGCAACCAGCGGCTCCAACAAGGCTGCCGCCGCATCGAATCTGCTGCGGTCGATGCAAACGTTGGCCAAACGCACCGTCGTCGCCACAGTCTCGACATGATCGCCACCAAAGAGCTGCTGCTCGAGCTGCAGCTGCTCCGAGTGCAGAGCATGAGCCTCTTCGAGGTGTCCCATCTTGTGCAGCAGCGTTGCGAAGTGGCGGCGAGTCTCCATTGTCTCCGTCGCAGCCTCGCCAAGCACTTCCACACGGATCGCCAGCGCTTCCTGCAGAAGCCAATGGGCCTCATCGTGAACCCCTAGACTCACGTAGGCGGCGCCGAGGGCGTGTTGCAGGCGCGCTTCGATCCGTCCACGGCGCACCGATCCACCGCGGAAGCGTTGCGCGGTCTGATCCAACACATCGCGCACCAGCACATCGCGGCCAAGACGCTCCGGCTCGACGGCAACCAACATCTCCTCGAAGAAACGAGTCACTTCCTCCGATTCGATGCGGGCCTCTTCAGCTGCTTGTTGTTGCCGCCACGACTCCATCAAGCCCAAGGTCGTGCCGATCAAACCCACAGTGACGGCCAGCAGCGCAACGGCAGCGGCCGCAGTCGCCCAGCGATTGCGCTGTGCCCCTTTGCGCAAGAGGTAGTACAACGTCGCAGGACGCGCAGCGACCGGTAGCTTCGCGCAGATCCGGCGCAGGTCTTCTGCAAACATCGAAGCGCTGGGATAGCGTTCTTCGGGGTCGGCAGCGAGCGCGCGCTGCAGCACCCAAGCAAGGTCACCTTGGACGCGCGAGTTCCGCTCGGAGAACGGTTGCAAAGACTGCTGCAGCATCGCGTCGCGCGCGACCGCCAACGGCACGCCATCGGGCGCCGACTGCAGCACACTTCCGGTGATCAACTCGTAGCAGAGCAGCCCCAAGGCATAGACATCGCTTCGCGTGTCCACGTCTCCAGCGCCACGCAGCTGCTCTGGACTCATGTACGGCAGCGTGCCGACCAACGCCGATGGGGTCTCTGCCGCTTCCGGACCGTGATCCGCCGTCCGCGCAATGCCAAAGTCGATCACGCGCGGTAGCCCGCTGGCATCGACGAGCACGTTGGCGGGCTTGAGGTCTTGGTGGACGACTCCATGCTGATGGGCGTGCTGCACCGCGTCGCATACGGCCGCGAGCAGCTGCAGCTTCTCGGACCGTGACAACCCCGCCTTCACGCCGAACTCCGTCAGCGTCGCTCCGTCGACGTACTCCATCGCGAAGTACGGCTGCACGCCCGCGCCGAAGTCTTCGCTGCCAGCTTCGAAGATCTGCGCGATTCCGGGGTGCTGCAGACGCCCCAACACCTGCGCTTCGTCGCGCAAGCGCTCGAGACGCGCTGCGGACGTAGCCCCCTGCCGCAGCACCTTCAGCACAACACGGCGTGCTGGTTCTTCCTGGTGCGCGAGATAGATCGCCCCCATCCCGCCCTTGGCCAAGAGGCGCTCGATGCGATATCGCCCGACGGTCTGCCCGACGTCGAGTTCGCTGGTGGCAGCGGCTGGCGTTTCGTTCATCAACGAGAAGTCGCTCCCCAATGCTGCGTCCTCGAGGAACCCGGTGTTGCTTTCGCTAGCAGCGAGCAGGTGCCGAATCCGCATCAGCAGCGGGGCGCGCCCAGCGCAACGGCTGCGCAGGTAGCGATCACGATCAGAATTCGGGAGATCGCGCGCGGCGAGGAAGAGCTCCTGCATCTCTGCGTACTCATCGGGTGTCATGCGCAAGCACCTCCACCCAGTTCGACCTGCAGCCACGCACGGGCGAGCGTCCAATCGCGCTCTATGACACGCGTGCCCAACCCAAGCACAGTCGCTACCTCAGGGACGGTCAAGCCTCCATAGAAGCGCAGCTCGACAATCCTGGCGTGGCGTTCGTTCAACGCGGCAAGGCGACTCAACGCGTCCTCGAGTTCCAACAAGTCGATCTCGC
Organism: Planctomycetota bacterium; assembly: GCA_039028735.1. Classification (GTDB taxonomy): domain Bacteria; phylum Planctomycetota; class UBA8108; order UBA1146; family JAJFFE01; genus JBCCHQ01. The sequence continues at coordinate 56,452 of JBCCHQ010000006.1, forward strand.
TCGCGGATTGCGCCAGACAGTCGCCGTGCAACGAGATCCTCTGCCAACGCCCACCCGCCCGCTGCGAAGAGCGCTTGCGGGCATGATCCACCAGTATGCGTCGGATCATCTGCGCAGCCACGGCAACGAAGTGCGAGCGATTCTGCCACTGGGTGCGGTCTTGCGCCCGCAATCGCAGATAGGCCTCGTGTACGAGCGCTGTGGCCCTTAGAGTGTGGTCGGGTCGTTCCTGCAGCAGAAAACTCTGGGCCAACGCACGAAGCTCGCCGTAGACCAGCGGCAACAGCTCATTCGTTTCAGAGTTCTGCAGTGGGTCCATCGTACTTCTCCGCCCTTCTCCGCCTCTCTTTCGAGAAAGAGCGAAGAAATCTCGAGAAACTGTGCGGGTGCGTGCCGCCGTTTCCGCGTAGTGAGTGACGATCGGGTCGAGCCTGGTCACATTGTACTCTGGGCGCGAATGGACGCCAGCCGCCTCCCTTCGAGATGCCCTCTGCACTGCTGGGAAGGTGTTGCCGTGTACTTTCGCTCACTTACTACGCTCGTTCTTGCGCTGTTGGGATCGATCTTCGTGACCCTGTGGTCGCCGCAGGCCCTTGCTCAGACGCGCCTCTTCATGGCACCCAACGGACAACAGGCAACTGCGCCGACGACCGGAAACACCACGATCACGGTGCTGCCGGGACAACGTTTCCGCGTCAACGTCTGGCTCGAAGACCTGGCCAGCGGCCCACTGCTGAACGCCTATCAGATCATGGTCAAGGCCAACGCCATCCCCCAAGGCACGACCAGCGGCGCTATCAGCTACCATGACAATGGCATCGGCGGCACCGGCGGCTCCGTGTTGGTCGACACGGCGCGCACCGACTGGGTGTTTCGCAACGAGCCCGTCGTGCTCCCCGTGGTCTACAACGAGAGCTTGCACATCGGCTTGTTCGGCGCCGTCTATTTCACGATTCACGGGACCGGGATGGACCCCGCGCTGCTCGGTGGTATCCACTACCTCTGCGAGTTCGAATTCGACGTCTCAGCGGACGCATCGGGAACGTTCGAGATTCAACTGAACACGACCGCAGTGGGCACGCCTCCGTTGAATGCGCTGTTCCAACCGGACGGAACCGAGTTCTTGACCAATGAAGTACAGTTCCTAACGGTGCAGGTGCAGAGCTTGAGCCAGCCGTTCGTCCGCGGCGACTGCAATGCTGACGGTACCTTCAACATTGCCGATGCCGTCTACCTCCTGTCGGCGTTGTTCCCGCTCACGGCGCCCGTGCCGATCAGCTGCAGTGATTCCTGCGACGCCAACGACAACGAGGGGCTCGACATCGCCGATGCCGTCGCGATGCTGAATGGCCTCTTTGGACCGGCGATACCGTTGGCAGCGCCGAACGTTTGTGGCGCCGACCCTGGCGGTGATACGCTCGACTGCGACACATTCCCGACGTGCGTCACGATCGGTCCGTAATCGGGCGCGATCGCGCCCATGAGGTCACAGCCGTCGCTGCACCGGCCCGCTACTTGGACGCCTTTCCAGGCGCCCCGTGCGACTCGAGGTAGCGACGGTACGTCGGGCGACTCAGCAGCTTGTTCTGCAGCACGTGGATCGCACTGGCGACTTCTTGCTTGTCCATGGGATGGACCTCCGGCAGCGCGAAGAACTTGCCCGCGGCATCGGCGGCGGCAACCCAACAGTAGGCCTCGCCTGCGGTCATACCTGCTGCCATGACATGGTCGCGTTCGGCCTTCGCGACTGCGTCGCTCTCGCTGCCGGCGTCTGGGGCAGCAGCATCCTGCGCTGCCGTCGCCGGCACGAATGCAGCGGCCAGCCCCAAGGCGGCTGCACCACGGAGCAGCTGACGCCGTGTGGTTCGGTTCTGCGGCGGCTGTTTCGTCGTTGGTTGCATCGAAATCCTCTCTCCACCCCCATTGGTTCATAGAAACGCTGGTCAATGATCGCGGGCTAGGCGCAGGGCCAGCCGAGACTCGTCGGTGAGCGCATCGTAGCATGGCAAGCTACATGGAGTCGCGATCCAGGCAAGGTCCCGAGAGGGCTCACGCCGCGGCACGGAGTGCTCAGCGCCGCCACTGGTGGCCAACCCCTGCCCGGTTTCCCAGCGGAGTCGTTGATCTCCCGCGCCCGAACACGATAGGGTTGCATCATGGATGCAAACCAGCAGGACCTCACTCTGATTCTACAAGCCGTGAACGACGGGGACGGTAGCGCACAAGAGCGTTTGTTCACGGCGGTCTACGACGAGCTGAAGCGAATTGCGCGCTGGAAGATGGCCAACGAGGGCCCCGGCCTGACGCTGCAGCCGACAGCGCTCGTCCACGAGGCCTACCTGCGTTTGGTCTCAGCCAATGATCACTCCTGGGCCAACCGTGCCCACTTCTTCTCGGCTGCTGTCGAAGCAATGCGGCGGATCCTGATCGAACGCTACCGCAAGTACCAAACAGAGAAGCACGGCGGTGGCCACCAGCGCGTGCCGCTGCACGACGACATCGATGCCGCTCCGGAACCGCTAGACATCGTTGCCCTCGACGAAGCGTTGACGGAGCTCGCTGAGCTGGATCCCGCCAGCGCCGACGTCGTCCGCTATCGGTTCTTTCTTGGACTGACCGAAGATGAGACCGCAGACGTCCTGGGCGTCTCGCGCAGCACGGTCACAAAACAGTGGGCCCGCTCGAAGGCGTGGCTACGCCTGAAAATAAGCGACGTCACTGGGCTCGACGGCGCACCCGCCAGCGAGGCGCCGGAGTGAGCGTCGACCGTGAGCTCTGGGAGCTGTTCAATGACGTTCTGGATGCGGCCCCCGAAGAACGTCATGCGGTCATCGACTCGCGCTGCGGAAACAACACCGAGCTGCGCACCAGCCTTGAACAGCTGCTGGAACTGCACTCGGTCGACTTCCCACAGATGGACCGGCCCAGCCATCTCGGGAGTGCCGTTGCGGAGACTCTCCCCCCAGGAGCGGCAACTGAAACTGCCGAAGACGAGACGCAGATCGGTCCATACTCAATTCTGGAGCGGATCGGCGCTGGCGGTATGGGCGTCGTCTACCGCGCCGAGCAGTCACAGCCGATCCGCCGCCAGGTGGCGCTGAAAGTCATCAAGAAGGGGATGGACTCACGCGAGGTCGTCGCTCGCTTCGAAGCTGAACGCCAAGCGCTCGCGATGATGAACCATCCCAGCATCGCCCGAATCTTCGATGCCGGAGTGACCGAGCGCGGCAGCCCGTACTTCGCGATGGAGTACGTCGCTGGCGTACCGATTCAGGAGTACTGCGCCGGTGAGGCACTGGACGTCGATGCACGCTTGCAGCTCTTCCTCGCCGTCTGCGAGGCAGTGCAGCACGCGCATCAAAAGGGGATCATTCACCGTGATATCAAGCCATCCAACGTCTTGGTCGCGACCACCGACGGCCGCGCCCTGCCGAAGGTCATCGACTTCGGTGTCGCCAAAGCGGTCCACCAGCAGCTAGGCGAGCAGAGCATCCATACGCTGCAAGGGATGTTGATCGGCACGCCAGAGTACATGAGCCCCGAGCAAGCCAGCGGCGGGAGCGATGTCGACACGCGCTCCGATGTCTACGCACTCGGCGTATTGCTGTACGAACTCCTCGCCGATGCGTTGCCGTTTCGATCGGACGAGTTACGCCGCGAGGGCTTTGTCGAGCTGCAGCGAATCATCTGCGAAGTCACACCACCACGACCATCGAGTCGACTCGACGGAGCAAAGCAGCGGCGGATCTCGGGCGACCTCGACTGGATCGTGATGAAAGCGCTGGAGAAGGAGCGCGACCAGCGATACTCATCTCCGGCTGCGTTTGCCAACGACATACGGCGGCACTTGCGCGATGAGGTGATCACTGCTGGCCCTCCAGCCCTCACGCTGCAGCTCAAAAAGCTGTTGCGCCGCAATCGCATGACAATGTTCGCGATCGCGACCGTCGTCGTAGCGCTGCTGGTGGGCGTGGCCACCAACCAAGGAGATCCCACCTTTGCGCTACTGCTGATACTGCCCATAATCCTTGGTGGCTTTGCGGTCAGTACGGCCCTGTTTCTGAGAGCCCGACGCGCGCAGCAAGGGGAGTCGACGCAACGCGCCTTGGCACAGAAACAACGCGAAGTTGCCGAGTCGCAGAAGCTCGAGGCAGAGAAGAGCGAGCGCGCAGCCGCCGAGCACCTTGCAGAGATCCTGCGCCTGTCGGATCGCCACCGCCTCGGCGAACTGGTCGCACAAGAGCGCACCCTGTGGCCAGCTCGCCCCGAGCAGATCCCCCACCTCGAAGACTGGCTGAGCCAGGCCCGCACGTTGGTTGCAAGAGCGCAAGACCACCGACACACTCTCGAAGCGCTCCGCGCAGAAGGCGCCGCAAGCGACAGCGAAGGTTGGCGCTTCGGCACCGCCGAGGCGCAATGGCGCCACGACCTGCTGGAAGAATTGGTGTCAGGGCTCACCACTTTCGTGGCCGCAGAAACTGGTAGCGTCACTTCCGTCGAAGCACGCCTCGACACTGCTGCGACGATCCACGACCAAACCGTCGCCTCGGAAACAGCCAAGGAGGCATGGGCGCTGGCAGCTGATGACATTGCCAACCTCCCCTGCTACGGCGGCCTCGAGCTCGACCCGCAGGTCGGGCTGTTGCCTCTACGCCGTGATCCGGAGTCGGGATTCTGGGAGTTCTGGCACGTCGAGAGCGGCACACGTCCCGAGTTGACAACAGACCAGAACGCTGCGAGCCCGTGGTTGATCACCGAAGAGACTGGAATCGTCCTGGTGTTGCTCCCTGGCACAACCTTCTCGATGGGCGCCCAGGCCACCGACGCTAGTGGTGACAACTACGACCCCGAAGCCGATGAAAAAGAAGGCCCCGTCGAGGCGGTCACACTCGACGCGTTCTTGATCGGCCGCTATCTCGTGACCCAGGGGCAGTGGTTGCGACTCGCCAACAGCAACCCGAGCGTCTACGGACCTGACCGCAACTATGGCGGGAAGCAACACGACTTGCGCCACCCGATCGAAAACATCAGCTGGCTCGAGGGGGAAGAGATCCTAAGCCGCGTTAGCCTGCGCCTGCCGACCGAAGCGCAGTGGGAGTGCGCGGCCCGCGCAGGCAGCACAACACCGTGGTGGACCGGCGCCGACGCAACGACGCTGACGGGTGCCGCCAACCTCGCGGATCGATTCGCTCGCGAGAACGGTGCGCCCAGTACGTGGACTTGCGAAGAGTGGCTCGACGACGGCTACCTCGCGCATTCGCCAACGGGAGCCTTTCGGGCCAATGCTTTCGGACTGCACGACGTCCACGGCAACGTCTTCGAATGGTGTCTCGATCCATACGACGACGTCGGCACCAACCAACGCCGTACCGGCGACGGCTGCTTGATCGTCACGGAGAGTCGCAGCCGTATCTATCGTGGCGGTGCCTTCAACCAGCCGGCCACCTGGGCCCGCGCCGCCAACCGTGTCATTGGCAAACCCAGCTACCGAGGTTCCAGTATCGGCCTACGTGCGGCACAGCAACTCGCAAAGTAACAAGCTGTGCAAGAAGTCAACGTTGGCGAGGATACTCCTTGCGTCAGACGCCGACGGGCCAGACACTTTCTACTGCGATGGCTGCACCCCCAAGTTCTCGAGGAGGCTTCATGTTCCCGGCTGCAACCCGGTGGTTCTACGCCGCCAGCACTGTCGTGCTGGTCGCAGCGCTCACCTTCGTGCCAAGCCAAACGTCACAATGTTGGGCTCAAGGACACTCCGTGGTCCTCGAGGAAGACCCGTCCAACCCCGCGTTCCCGATTCCGAACCGCATTTACATCGTCGGCGACCCCGGTTGCCCGGTTGGCACTCCAGGCTGCTTCTCGACGCGCCTCGAAGACGCGTTGATGCACCCCAGCGATCCCCGCGTCGATGCGTTCTCGTACGGCCGAGATTTCGGGCATTTCAAGAACACGCACTCATACTTCCTCTTCTCGATCGAGTGTGGCGGCGGCAAAGGCGCGATGCCGAAGACTCCCCTCTATCGGGAACCACGCAGCGAGTGCGAGGCGGACATCTTCTGGGTGCAAGATCGCCGCGTGCTGTCGCGCGAACCCGGCACACACGGAAAAGCTTCCGATGAGAACAATGCCTCCCCGGTCGAAACCAGCTACCCCAGGAACGCATTCTTCATCGTCGAGGAATCGCTCGACCTGGCAGGGCGTTACGGCGAACCAGGGCAGACGAGCAGCAAGCAGACCAACATCCAAGGCTACGACTTCTGGCCAGGTCCAGACATCGAGGGTGACATCTACTTCTCGATCGATCGCACGATCGTCGTCCCCATCCCAGGGGGCAGTCGCACCCTTGGACCCGCTGACATCCTGCTACTCCCAGGAGCGCTTCCGGCAGTGCCGGAGAGCATCATGATCTATCGCCCGGCTGCAGAGCTTGGCCTCGACGCAACGCTGGACGACATCGATGGGCTCGCGTTCAACCTGCAAGGGGAGTCTTTCGAAGGGATGTTCGTGCAGCTGTTCAACCCAACGGGTTGGTTCTCGCTGACCAACAGCAGCGCCTATCTCGTCAGCCCACTCAGCGGTGGCGACATCTTCCAATTCGAGATCGACCCCAACACAGGTTTGCTGACGCAGGAGCTGCACCGCACCGGCGAATCGATGGGGCTGTTTCGGACGATTCATGGCGACGTCGACAGCGTCGGCCACATCGACCCGGAACTCGTGCAGAGCTTCAGCAACTGGACCGATACGGTGCAAAGCACTGGCGGTTCGATCACCGAAGAAGGACTGCTGGGAGTGTCTGTCGATGAGGACGGCAACGTCGACTTCGGTCTAGCTTTTGGCCCCTATACCGGCAGCTATGCGATCAGCGTCGATCATGAGCCGCAGGGCGCCGGCGAGGGAGTCGCTGGCCCCGCGCAGCTGCCCAGCAACTACTTCGAACCGGGCAACCTCGTGCTGGTCGAACTCGCTGGGCAGAAGCTGGTCCGCGACTTGATCGATCAAGTCTTGGTCCAAGTGCCGCCGGTGGGCGCAGTGCCTCCCGTGACGAATCTGACGGCCGTGGCCGACCCCGCCGTTGGCACCATCGAATGGTCGTGGACGAACGCCGCAGCGTACGACGACGTAGAGGTGCGCCTGGACGGCGAACCCAACGCTACGTCGCTCGGTGCCGGGACGACGAGCCTCCTCGCAAACTTGAGCCCTGGCGAACACTATCTCGAAGTTCGTGGTGTGCTGACCGGCGACCGCAGCCCCGGGGAGTTCGCCATCGCCAACCTAGAGCCGGCTTTGATCCAACCACCCAATAGCGTCAGCGCGTTGCTGCTGGGGCAAGGCGCTAGCTGTCCGGCCGGCGCTGCCGATTGCCGCGACGTCGAGCTGTCCTGGAACAACCCGGTGACATACGACAACGTCGTTGTGTTCCTCGACGACACACCGATCGGCGCCCTGGGCAACTGTGCAACTCAAGGTCCTTGCTCGATCGTCGTACAAAACGTTGCCGCCGGCTTGCACCGGTTCACGGTGCAAGGAACGTTGGCCGGCAACCAGACGATCGAATCGCGTGTGCGCTTGTTCGTTCCGATCGGCAATCCCGTCAATGTGACTCCGGGGCACTTCGTGTTTCTGCCAGCCGCACCCCTACCTGGTCCGATCTTCCCCGCCCCATCGCCGTTCGTCCCGGGACAGGGACAGACAACGATGATTCCGTTCCCGGTGCCGATCCCCGAACCTGTCGGTGACGTCAACGTACGGATCGCACTCAACCACCCGAACCCTGAAGCGCTGCGCGTCGTCTTGATCAATCCAGCAGGTTTCGAAGTCACGCTGGTCGAGACGATCGGTGTCAGCGGCTTTCGCATCGACCGCATGCTCGATGGCTTCTGCGACGCCAGCCCCGATGTCGACGATTTCGGCACGACTTCGCCCCCGTCAGAGCAGTTCGATCTCAGCATTTTCGATGGCCAGCCTGCAGCGGGCAACTGGCAGGTCCTGATCACGAACTTCTCACCCGACCCCGGCAACCTCGAAGAGCTAGAGCTGCACATCCTGCCGCAGCTCCCAGACCCCGACTTCCCCCGCGGGGACTGCAACAACGACACCGTCGTCAACATTGCGGATCCGGTCTTCGTCTTGAACGTGCTGTTTGGCACCCCGGGGCTGATGCCAGAGTGCACCGACGCCTGTGACGCCAATGACGACGGCGGCATGGATATCGCCGACGCGGTCGCGATCCTGACGTCTCTGTTCTCGATGTCAGCGCCGCCGCTCCCGGCCCCAGGGACGACCTGCGGTCCCGATCCGACCCCCGACACGCTGACGTGCTTCAGCACGGCGTGCCCCTGAGATAGCCCCCTAAACTTCGGATTCTCCAAGACTTGCAACAAGACTTGGAGAATCCGTACGCATTCCTCCGCGTTCCGTCGCATGCCCGTGTGAAGACCACCGGCTGGGCGCCGACGAGTCGATTGAAACACGGAGGAAGACGATGACCACGACCAACACGACCCCACAGGTACGACAGCGCAGCCGCCGTCACAGCGGCTGGATCGCCGCACTCTGCATCGCTGCACTGATCTACTGCACGCCGGCCACGGCGCAATTCTCAGACTGCAACGCCAACGGCATGGACGACACGATCGACCTCGCCATCGGCAACAGCGTCGACGGCGACAACAACGGCATCCCGGACGAGTGCCAAGGCTACATCGAGCAGCTGGACTACGTGGACGGCAACGGCCTGCCGCTCCCGGGGGGGCAAAACTCACGTCACGGGAGAGCCACGCTCGAATACATGGTTGCCCCAGATGTGCAGTGGGGGCACCTCGTCGTGAACGGCCAGTGGATCGTTCGCAACTTGCCACTGCTGCCACTGGCTCCCGTGGGCACCATGCACGAGGCCAGCGTACTGTTCGATCTCGGCGTCCCACCGGGACTGGACGTGCCCTTTGCGAGCACCTACATGGAGATCACACCCCTGCAGTTGGATCCTCTCGGCCCCATGCCGTTGGGTCCCCCACTGCAGCAACCGGTACCGGATGTCAGCATCAGTCAAAGCGGCAGCAAGAAGAACCCGTCCAGCAACCCCTACCCCGACCTGAACGCTTCTCCGGGGAACTTCATGCTGCAGGCCACGTTCCTGTTCTGGGAACTGAATCTGCGCCCCGGCATGCCGAACATGAACGTGAAGTGGAATCACTGTACGCCGGGTGCCGCGGCCAACAGTTTCGAATGCTTGAAGCAGCGCTTCTGCCTCCCGGTTGGCCAGACGACCGACGAGATGTACGACAAGTTGCGCAGCCCTGGCTACATGAACACGACCAAAGCAGACGGCACGGCCATCGCTTGGTTCGACATCTTCGGCGACTTCATCCCCGGTTCGAATGACGCACTCGCCGGGATCCAGGCGTTCGTGAATGAGAAAGGCCTCGCCGACAAAGTCACGGTGCTGAGCAACGGCCTGTACTACGACGGCAACGCGTTCGATCCGAACAAAGTGCACATGTGGCTGCAGGCTGGCTATGACGTGACGCTGGACTACGGCTACACCGGCGCCGGCGGCGGCGGTCACTCCGTGGTCGTGGCGGGCAGCATCAAGTGCGGCAACCAGATCTGCATCGTCGTGCGCTCCGACCACGAACAAGACTTCAACACTTACCAAGCCCCTGGCGACCCGGGGCAGCGTCTCGGCGGTGTCGACAAGTGGGATGTTCACTGCTTTCAGCAGCTCGCTGGAGGCGACTGGCAGCTGACCAACGAAGCCCCGAACATCGTCGACGGCGCCATTGCCTTGTGCCCGGTCCCGCCGAGCGCTGACGACTGCGTCTCGTCGAACACGCCCGTCGACTGGAGCCCGTGTCAGTGGACCAAAGATGGCGTTCCGATCGGTAGCTCGTTCGCCAATGGCGTCGTGACCGGTGTCCCGGGCGGGCCGATGGAAGCCTATGACAGTGTACCGCTGCCGATGTGGCCCAATGACTGGCACTGGGACGCGATCTACGAGTTCAACGGACAGCCGATGCAAATGTTCGTCGACATGGTGAACTTCGGCAACGAGGACCTGTTCGTGCAGCTGATCGGATCGAACCAGTTCCCCATGATCGGCCTCTTCGTCGACGTCGGCGCGGACAGCTACCTGATCGAAACTCCGATCGGACCGGTCCACGGCGGACAGTGGAGCCTGTACCCGTCCGACATTCCGCCCTCGCTCGGCTTCGCCCCCGTTGGTGCGTCAAGAGCTCGAGCCGCGGCCCCGATCAGTCTGGACCCGCAGTTCCAACGCGGCGACTGCAACAGCGACGCGGCGTTCAACGTCGGTGACCCGGTGCGGTTGCTGAACTACTTGTTCACGGTCGCGTCGGACTTTCCGCAGTGCTTCGACTCTTGTGACGCTAACGACGACGGCGCACTCAACATTGCTGACTCCGTCGCCATGCTGACGTTCCTGTTCCCGTCCAGCCAGACGACGAATGCTATCCCTGCGCCGTTTGGCGCCTGTGGGCAAGACCCGACCGAGGACCAACTACCTTGCGACTTGTTCGGTCCTTGCCCGTAGATTGTTCCGGCGATCAGCCATCGCCACGCCCGCGGCTACTGTGGCCGCGGGCGCTTTTTTTTTTTTTGCCCCACAGCGCCACACTCCCGTTCCCTCTCGGAAACGTCAGCAATCACCGCAGCGTAGAACGCACAGTGCCTCTAGCGAATCGCCGGCGCCTCATCTTGCATCTGCTGCAGGCGCGCGTACAGGCCACCTTGAGCCAACAGCTCAGCGTGCGTGCCGCTCTCGACAACGTGCCCCGCTTGCATGACAAGAATCTGGTGCGCGTGCTGGATCGTCGACAAGCGGTGCGCGATGACGAAAGTCGTCCGCCCCTCCATGAGCGTATCGATCGCAGCCTGCACTTTCCGCTCACTGGCCGTATCGAGCGCCGACGTCGCTTCGTCCAGAATCAAGATCGGGGCATTCTTCAAGATCGCGCGGGCGATCGTTATGCGTTGCCGCTGGCCACCCGAAAGGGTCAGTCCGCGCTCCCCCAAGACCGTCGCGTAACCATCGGGCATCGCCATGATTTCGTCGTGGACTTGCGCCGCCCGCGCGGCTTCCTCGACCTCCGCCTGCGTTGCGCTGGGGCGACCGTTGAGGATGTTCTCGGCGACGGTCGTGTGGAACAGGAAGGGATCTTGCCCCACGATAGCGACTTGCTGTAGCAGTGACGCATGAGTCGCGGTCGCGACGTCATGTCCGTCGACGAGGATGCGGCCCTTCTGTGGCTCATGAAACCGCGCCAGCAGATCGAGCACTGTCGTCTTGCCGGCACCAGTAGGCCCGACCAGGGCCACGGTGGTTCCGGCGGGCGCCTCGAACGTGACACCTCCCAACACCCACTGCTGCGCGTCCTCGTAACGAAACCACACGTCTTCGAAGACGATCGAGTTGGCGAGTGCCGGGAGCGCCGCAGCGTCCTTGCCATCGCGCACGCTGGGCTGGGCATCCAAGATTTCGAAGACACGCGAGGCTCCCGCTAAGGACTCTTGCAGCGTGTTGTACGCTTTGGTCATGCCACGAATCGGCGCGTACATCATCAACAGGCCACTGAGGAACACAGCAAAGTCACCTAGAGTCAGCCCCAGACCTTTGGAGAGCATCCAGCCCCCGACGACGATAATGATCGCCCCCATGAGATTGTAGAGTCCCTCGACGAAGCTGCGCGATGTGATCTTGGCCCGCATCATTTTCATGCTGGAGCGGATGAAACGACCGTTGCGCAGCTCGAACTCGCGACGCTGTTGCTCCTCCATGCCGAACGCCTTGACCACCCGAATCCCCGACAGCAGCTGCCCCATGGTTTGAGTCAGTTCACCAAGGCGACTGAGAGAGCCACGACCATGCTTGTGGACGCGGCGTCCAGACTTCAGCACTGGGAGCATCAACAGCGGCATGAACGGCGCAACACACAGCGTGAGTTGCCAGGAAGCATAGAATGCTGCAACGAGGCCACCCAACAACAGGAAGGGCTGCTGGATCAGGTTGCCGAACAGGAAGCGCAGCGAGTACTGGATCGTCCCGACGTCATTGGTCAGGCGAGAGATCAGGTCTCCACTTTGGCGGCGACTGTAGTAGTCGATGCTCAACGACGACAGGTGCTCGAACAAGCTTTGCCGAATCGATGCAATCGTCCGCAACACAACCGACTGGGACAGGTAGAGCTTGGCGAAGTTCGAGCCGGCAATGATCAGCGCCAGTACCGCCGAGAAGCCTCCCAGAATCCACAGGACGCCCATGACGTCGGAGCCCTCGGCTTCGCGCAGGGAGAGGGTGGCAGAGTTGCCGGTCAAAGTTGGCAGCGCGTCGAGCTGCACGTTGCTGATCAACAGCTCTTCGAACGATTCCTTGCGCGACCCTGCAGCCGTCGTCAGTTGGACGACCCCACTCACGCAACGCCAAGCGGCAGGCTGCGTGGCGCGCTCGCACAGCTGATACTCGTCGACCGAGAAGCTAGTTACGGCGACTGGAGTGGCAGCATCGATCTGCAGCTGAGCAGCGCCCCCGGAGATTGCGGGGACGACGTCCGGCAGCTGCTCTGGATTGGCTAGATGCACATGGAGCTTTGGCGCTCGTGTAGCCAGTGAGCCAGTGCCGCGGCGCATCTCCAAAGTCACCGCCAGTGCGGAGTCGGCAACTTCGAAAACACCGGCGCCGATCAACTCGATACGCTGCGGCTCGGTGATCGTGAACTGGGCAGCTTCGTAGCGTTCCGGAGGATCGGGAAAAGCACTGGGGAGCAGCGGCCCAACGTGCTTCTTGAAGTCGCGAAAGACGCGCCCCTCCTCCTGCTCGGTGGCGGGGGGATCCAGCACCCCCTCGACGACCAGGCCGACGACGACGGCACGCAGGCTGCTAGCCCCGGCATACACCGCGGTCATCAGCAGGGCGACCAGGAAGATCTTCCAGTGCGGCACGACGTACGACAGCACGTGGCGGCCGATCCGCCAGGCACTCGCCGGGGGTGGCTCGCTCGCTGCAGACGGCACCGATTCGGTGGCATCCAGCGGCTCGACTGAAGGCTCGCTCTGGTCGTTCATGGTGTTCGCGAATGATCCACATCGGCGCCGGAATTGCCATCTCCATCGGCGCCGCCGCCGGCTGCGTGCTGCGCCTCCCAGACCTTCCCCTGCTCGACAAACACATAGCTCGCCAGTAGCCAGGCGGCCAAGAAGCCCGGAACTCCGTCCAGGAAACCAGCTTCCTTCACGTAGCGACTCCAGAAGACACTGGTCGTGGCCCGCATGTAGGCGAAACGAGTTGCCGGCAATGGAGGCCGATTGCGGAGCCCGCCGCGTCCATGCACAGGCAACAGTTGCGCATCTTGACTCGTGTAGCGGTTCATCTTCACGACGAAGTCGTGCAGTCGGGGATGAGCGAAGTGCACGACAAACTCGTTGAGGTCTGCTGTTTCGCCGTCGACTTGCAGCGTCGAGTGAGCGCGATCTTCTGGATAGCGGGCGCTGCCAGCGCGGTAGAGACGCAGATGCTGCGTACGCCAGCCTCCGTGCTTGAGCCAGCGACCAAACACGTAGTGGCGAAACGGGAGCCGGTAGGCGGCCACGGCCGCGGCGGAAGTGACGGCCGCTTCGATCTCGGCGCGTAGTGGCAACGTCACGCGCTCGTCGAGATCGAGGTCTAACACCCAGCCGCCCTCGACGGTCGCCAAGGCTTCATTCTTCGCGGCATGGACGACAGCGGGGCTCTGTGACGTAAACTGTAGTACCTCGACGCCGCGTTCTGCGAGGAAGTCGGCGGTGCCATCTCGGGACCCAGTGTCGACGACAATCACGCGATCCACCCACTCGAGGTGGGCGAGCCACTGCTCCGCGTGCGCCATTTCGTTGCACGCCGCCGCAATCACGGTGATTTCTGTCACGGTCGATTCCTCACAAGCGTCCCCAAGTCGCTCCTGCTCACGCAAACAGGCTCCTGCTCACGCAAGGCTATGGCACCCAGGCAGGATGGACAGGATCGCACCCCGCCACAATGGAAAGAGCCCGCCGGGCACGCGTTTGCGCAAATTCTTGACGTGTCTGTCGCGACGCGGCCGCGGGGCGCTACAATCCGGGAGGTGAGTCGAAATGGTGGCAGCTGACAAGACCGCGCTGCACCACGCAGAAGGCTCGCCAATTGGGACGAAACCACCATTCAGTGGCCTCAGGTCACTGAGGCAGAAAAACCAGGCGCCCGCACTTGGGACCTCGGCTTGCCGGGGTCCTCGGCACGCGGACCGTACCGACACGTTGCAGCGATGTTTCGCAATCGCTGGACGCCGGTGCCGTTACGGGCGGTGGCCGCGTCTCGTCACCACGTCTCGTCACCGCAGACGGCGACAGACGCTGTGTTCTTTGGCTGAGAATCAGGGAGAGGAAGAACGTCCCCACCTTCGTCTGATGTGGTGTGAGACTGAAGGAGGGTTACGCGTACTGCCCAAAATCGGTATCCAAAGATTAGCGGGGTACGACTCTTCCTCTCTCCTTTTTCTTTTGCTGCGCCTTCGGTAGCCTCTCTCCTCATAGATACGTCGACACCCAGCCTCTATGTTGGGTTTGCTTCGGCTTCGACCGCTGGCCGCGGGTGCTGCGGCAGTGGTTGCAGTAGTCGCACGGAGAGCCGCAATCGACGCGAGGCACAGCTTGGACGAGCAAAGTTCGATACATCCAGACGTCGTCGAACGCCCTGCCGCGACGGCCGTCGAGCCTGAGGCCGCGCCAGACCCAAGAACCGAAGCCCCCCGAGTCGCCCATCGCACCATTCTCCACGCGCTCGCGATCAGCCTTCCGCACCAGAACGGCTACACGGTGCGCAGCAAGTACATCATCGAACAACAAGTCGCGAACGGTTGGCAGCCTACGGTCGCAACCTCCCCTTTCTATGCGGGCAACGAGGCTGCGATCCACGACTCCGAACGCAATGGGGTCCGCTACCTGCGGATCCCGCACCCGATCGATCTCGAACAGCCGCGCACGCACGCGGATCGGTGGGGTGCGCGAGCCCACCAGCTGCGCAAGGAGTGTCGCGAACGGGCGCGCCGCCTGCGCAAGTCTTGGGCTCAGTGGAAGCGCCGCTGCGGGCAGCGGCTGCAGCGGCTCGGTGCGCTGTTTCGGCGGCAACGAAAACAGCCAGCCGTGCGTCGCGGCGCAAGCCGGATCAAGCGTTGGGCGCGCCAACTGCTGCAGCTGCTGCGACGCGGCCGCAAGCGGTTCGTAAGGCGCTGCCGCCTGCTCGCGCATGCGTTCTACGGTATCCCCGGAGCGCGTGCGTGTGGGCGCCTGAGCTCACAGGGTTTCCGCATCCTGCGCACCGGCCTTGTAGTCACGGTGACGACCTGCGGACAGATTCTCGGCGCAGTCGCGAAGTTGCTGCTCCGTGCAGTGTGGTTCGTGCTGCAGTCTGCCGGCACGATCATTGTCGCGATCTTCGAAGGCATCTTCGCCTTGTTTGAGCCATTGACACCAGCCAACCTCGTCGATCGGTTCAGCGAGTGGCTCCGCAACGTCGAGGAGCGACAACTGCTGCGTCGCTACCGCAACGAGCTCGAGCGTATCTGCCGCGACGTCAAGCCGGATGTGATCCACGCCCACAGCCCCTACCGTAACGCACTTCCAGCAAGCCAGGTCGCACAAGCGCTCGGCATTCCGTTCGTCTACGAGGTACGAGGCTTGTGGGAGGAGAGCGGCGTAGCGTCCGGCAACTTTGCCGACGGCAGCTCTGAGTATCGCCGGTGGCGAGCGCTGGAGACCGATGCGATGCGCCGCGCCGACGTCTTGATCTGTATCTGCGAGCAGCTGCGGGAAGAAGCCGCCCGCCGCGGTGTCTCGCGGGAGAAGATCTTCATCACGCCGAACGCGGCGGACCCGGGCTTACTGGCGGCTGCAGACCCGATCAGTCGCGATGACGAACGCGCGATCAATGACGTGGCCAAGCACCTGCGCTATCCAACGGTCGGCTACGTCGGTAGCCTGCGAAAGCTCGAGGGCGTCGACGAACTCGTGCGCGGGGCAGCTGACCTGCGTCAGCGCGGCCGAGATGTATCGTTGCTGATCGTTGGCGACGGACCCGAGCTGCCCGTCCTCGAGGAGCTCGCAGCAGAGCTGGGCATCGCCGACCGCGCCGTTTTCACCGGCAGGGTGCCGCACCAACTCGTGCGCCACTACTACGACCTCATCGACGTCTTCGTGGTTTCGCGCCCTGACCAACGCGTCACGCGAATGGTCACACCGCTGAAGCCGCTCGAAGCGATGGCGCTCGGCAAAGCTCTCGTCGTATCGGACCTACCAGCCCTGCGCGAACTGGTACCCAGCAACAAGACAGGGCTCTACTACCCTCCGGGAGACGTGGGAGCGCTCGCCGATCAATGCGAGCAACTATTGTTCGACGCGGCACGCCGGCGCGCCCTCGGAGAAGCGGCTCGCGAGTGGGTGCGCACCGAACGTACCTGGGAACAGACGCTACAGGAACTGGGCCCCGCCTACGACGCGGCCTTGCGTGACCACTCGAGTGTCACCGACGCAAACGGCAGCCGACAGTGAGTGATGGCCAGCGCTCCGACCTCGCCGGTCGCGACGTAGTGCTGCTTGCTTCAGCACCTTGGGAAACACCTGGGCCCTTGAATTGCCATCACGTCGCGCGCCGACTCGCCCGCGACAACCGAGTCCTCTACGTGGAGTCGCCAGGACTACGAACACCGAAGCTCAGTAGCCGTCGAGACGTCGGTCGCATTGGGCGGCGTTTGCGCAGCTGGCTCCACCAGCGCTGGTCGGGGCCGACGCAAATCACCGAGTCTCTGCACACCGTCGCACCGATGATCGCGCCATTCCACAGCAGCGCACGGATCGAACGCACCAATCGTAGCTTGCTGCGCAGCGCCGTGAGGCGCGCAACGAAGCAACTCGGATTTCGAGACCCGGTCTTGTGGTCGTTCCTCCCTGTCGGATCGTGGCTACTCGATCACGGTGAGTGCGGCATCGTCTACCACTGCGTCGACGACTACGCCGGCAACCCAGGCGCGAACCCGGAACAGATCGGCCGTCAGGAAGAAATGCTCTGCAAGCGCGCACAGTTGATCTTCGCGACGTCAACGCCCCTGGCCAAGAGGCTACAAACCCTGACCGAGACTCCTGTCGTCACCGTCCCGAACGTCGCGGAAGTCGAGCACTTCGCCGAGGCGCGCACGCCGCCTGAAGATCTCGCTGCTGTGCCTCGCCCACGCGTTGGTTTCATCGGCAATCTGGCCGGATACAAAGTGGATGTCGAATTGCTCCGAGAGATCGCGGCGCGAATGCCCGAAGTAGAGTTCGTATTGATTGGGCCCGTGGGTTCGGGCGACCCCAGCACAAGCCTCAGTGCTATCACGCAGCTTGCCAACGTACGCTCGTTCGGAGCGCGCCCGTACGACGAAGTGCCGGCCTATGTGCACGGCTGCGATGTGTGCATCATCCCGTTTCGACGGTCGCCGTTGACCGACAGCGCATTCCCACTCAAGACGTTTGAGTACCTGGCTGCGGGAAAGCCTGTCGTTGCAACGCCGCTCATGTCACTACGCGATGCGCAGCTCGGCGACGACATTCGGTTCGCAGGAGGCGCCGACGACTTCCTCGCAGCGCTGACGGAAGCACTCGCAGAAGATGACCCCGACGCAGTGGCGCGTCGACGCGCTGTTGCTCAGCAGAACTCGTGGGCGATCCGCTTCCCCGAGATCAGCAGCCATGCTCGAGCGGCGCTACCAGCAGCTACTTGAGCTGCTACTTGATGGGTACGGTGATCGCAACGTCCGTGTTGCGATCACCCAAGTCATCGCCCAGGTCCGCCCCGACCGAGTAGATCGTGTAGTGCGATGATGTGCGTACGAATCGCAGCGGCTCACCCGTATACGGATCCAACACTTCGATCACTGGTTGCTCGGCGAGCACTCCGGTAACAACACGCGTGCGCTCGGTCTGGATCGCTGCGGTTGTCACGGCTACGAGGGCGCGCACCGACAGCAAGGACCTCAAGATCATGGCACCCGACGGTATGATGAGGTTGCTGAGCGCTTTCGGCGGAAATGCACCGATTGTCGACATTTGCCAATCGTCCACTTTGGCAACAGCAGCAATGCGCTCTGGATCAGGCAAGTCGAACACTTCGAGGTAGCTGCGAAAGCCAGCCAAACAGTAAGCGTGATCTGCGTCGAGTAGGCCTAGCCACGCGAGCAAGCGGGTGCCATCCATCGTGGCCACCTCGCCGAAGTGCGCGCTGCTGAGAGCGCGCTCTGCGTAGAGCGCTCGCATTGCATTCGGCTGCTGCGATCGCACAGCGCTCTCCAATCGCTGGAGCTGCGATGCCGTCAAGTCGAGCGCGAGGACTCCTTCGGCTTGTTGTAGCGCGGCGCGCTGGAAAGCGAGGCGAGACAAAAACGGAACCAGCGGAAAGTCCGGACAGCTGGCAGCGCAACGAAACAGCCCCTCGACGCCAGCTGTCGCCTCCTCTGGTTTGCGGTCGTGCACAGCGAGGGCGGTCCGAGTCGCGAGGAGCTGTGTCAGCGGACGCAGCGAAAGCACTGCCGTGAAGTCCGCCATGATGCCGTTCGAATAGTCGACGTCGAAGCGACAATCGGGTCGCTGCAATGCGCGATCGATCAGGTCGAACACCTGGTCGTGAGTCGCTACGTGCGCGCGGAGCTGCTCCCAGACCGCTTCGCTGTAAGGAGGTTCAGCAGTGGCGAGCGGCGACTCGGCGTCACCATACACAGCAGCTGCATCGAGCCATAGCGCAGCCGCGTTGTCCGTTGCGGCAATCGGTGGATAGTAGTCTGCGACCAAGTCAGCAATCGCTAGCGAGTGCTCGGGTCCGATGCTATCGAGTTCGTCCTGGAGCTGGCCCGCGTAGTAGGTACGACAGACCAACAGCACAGCCCCGCACAGCGCAAGCGTGACGCCAAGGATGATCGCGAGGCGCACACTCCAACGCGTCATCGCGCCGCGGTGCCCCCGCTGTTCGTCTTCGTTCACTTCTCTTCCTGCCCATGGACGGTGCGATTCACGGCCTCGAAGACAACATCCAACTCTCGATCCCCGCCGTCGTCGACGCCGTTGTCGCCGACAGAGTACAGCAGATATCGATCTCCATCTCGCTTGTAGATCAACGGTTTGCCGCTGAACGGATCGGTGACATCCAGAGCCAACGCGCTGGGCAGATGACCACGATCGACACGCTCGAGCTCGACGTCGAGCGCAGCAATGGACACGGCCAAGCGTGCCTGTGTTTGCAGGCAACGCTTGGCAATCATCGATACGATGCTCAAGGCTGTGGAAGCAAACTTTGGTGGGAACGACCGCGCCGCCAGCTGTGCGTCGAGCACCCCCAGCTGTGCCAAGACTTGCTGCGGTGGTAGCCGTAGCGCGGCCAGGTAGTCGTCACATCGAGCCAGGTAGTAGGCGTGATCGATGTCAACCAGCCCGAACAACCGTGCAAGACTGTATGCGGTCCCGAAGTCTTCGGCTTGCTGGTCGTCGCGACGCAAAGACTGGTGAATGAACGCACGCTCGCTGACGAAGGCTGGAACGATGTCGATCTCGAGCGTGGTCAGTCGATCCTGCAGCTGCTGTAAGTCCTCGCTAGGGGGGTGCATCGCGAGATAGTACGGGAGCACCTTGGTGACCCCCAGCCAATAGCGAATGCCAACGAGTACATCGATGTAGGTCATCGGCTGCATTCGGTGCGCCGCAAAGGTCAACAAGCACTCCATCGCCTGCTTGGCTTGGACCGTGTCACCGTCTTGTACGGCAAGGCGGGCCTGTGACAGCAAGAACTGAAACATGCGCCGGTGCTCAGCCACTCTCCCAACGACGTGCGGGGTCTGTGGATCCACGGCGAAGCGGCAAGACGGGCGAGAGGCTGCTTCTCGAGCCGCAAAGAACACTTCCCGATGCTCGAGATGAAACTCACGCGCTTGCTGCCACAGCGCTGGCGTGATTTCTGCCGACGCAAGAAAGCTCAGTGGGGACTCAGCTGCCCCCTGCAGCGTGAACGCTTGCAGCCACAGTGGCGCCGCATTCTCGTCGACAGGTACCGGAGGAGCATACGTCGCTCGCACGGTGGCGAGATCCAGCACTTCTTGCGTGGCCGCCACACGCTGCAGCTCATCCTGCAACCTTTGATGGCCGTAGGCGCGACAGATCAGCAGCGCAGCACCGCTGACGATGGCCAACAGGAACAAGATGATTGCAATGCGGCGCAGCCACACCATGGCGGGACTGCGCACCCGCCGCTCGCGCCCCGACCCGAGACCGGTCGCCACCGCGTCGAGGCTCTCCGCGTCGGTCATACGGTGCTCACGGACATAGCGGTAGCTGCAAGCAGTCGAGGCCGCCGGCCGCGGGCAGCGCGCCGCAACTCACGAATGGCTCGGGGGGCGGCGGGCCGCCCGCATACCAGTAGCTGGCAAAGTAGACCGCGTCGACGATGGGACTGACGCTGCCGTCGCCATCGAGGTCGGCCGCTGCCATGCAGGGCGGAGCCGCGGCTCCGGTGAATGCCCAGTTCAGCAGGTGGATCAGATCCACGAGCGGCGCCAGCGTGTTGTCGCCATTCACGTCGCCGCGGAGATAGTTTCCAACCTGCACTGTACAGGTCGCCGTATCGAAACAGGTCAGCGACTCTTCCCAGTAGATCTCGTAAGTGTGAGTACCGGCGGGGGCATTCACGTCAACATACACGCCAGGATCGACACCGGTCCAACTGAAGATGTTCGCGCCATTCCTGCTGACTGCCCCAAACAGGAACCCACCTGTCGGCGTGTAGCTGGTCTGCCAACTGATAGCCACGTCATTCCCCTGCTGCGTGCAGGTCGAGTCGCTAAACACCGCACAGTGGTACGCAGGTTGAATCATCGCGCACTCATCGAGCGTCAGGCCGGAAAGGGCAGCCCACTCCGCGACGCCGGGCACGCGAATGTCTGGCAGATAGTCGTAGTTCTGCGTTGCAGCAACTCGCCGAGCAAGGTCACCGCTGCCGCTGTGGATCATGAGGTCCGCGACCGCGCACGCGCGATTCTCGGCATCAATGAACACTGGTCTCAGCCCAGGGAAAAGCCGGTTCTGCGGGAAGACACCAGCTCGCCAGTAGGCATCGAGACGCGCAAGCAGCGCGGCACGCTTCATCCGTTGCGATATTGTCAGGTGCGACACGTCGCGCTGCCCCAACGAAGCGACCAATTGCCGCAGATGCTTCTGAATGCGCAGCTGAGCATCTTCTCGCAGATTCACGGTGAATTCGTACAGCGACCTCGGCTGCTGTTGCGAAACAGGCCGCTCCTGCGCAACCGCAGTTGCCGGAACCACCAAACACTGAATCCAGGCAACAGCGAGTAGAGCGATCATCATCCAAATGGCGCGCGGCATCGTGACCTCCTCATGAGAATGAACCATCGACGACGAAGGAACACGATCCAGTGTACGCACGCTCTTGCCGGGAGCAAGAGGGGTCGCTACCGGCGCGCGGCTTCTCCATCGGTTGCGGCTTCGTACGCGTCCAACACCTCGCTGGCCGGGCCATATTGACGCACCGCCCCACGGTCCAGCCACAGCGCATGCGTGCACAGCGAGCGGAGAAAGCTCTGCGAGTGCGAGACCAGCACGATCAGCTTGCTGGCGGCCATGAGCTCCTCGATACGGGCACGACTCTTCGCGCGGAATGCGCGGTCACCGACGCTCAAGACCTCGTCGAGCACGAGGATTTCTGGCTCGAGCGCCGTAGCGACCGAAAAGGCCAAGCGGGCGCGCATACCGCTGGAGTAGTTGCGAACGGGTTCTTCGATGGCGTCGCGAAGCTCGGCAAAGTCAATGATCGCGTCGACGAGGCCTTGGATGCGGCTGCGTTCGATGCCGAGAAACGCGCCGTACAGAAGTATGTTGTCACGCCCGGAGAGGTCACGATTGAAGCCCGCGCCCAGAGTCAGCAGCGTCGACACTTTGCCGCGCACGATGGCTTCTCCCTCGTCCGGCGTCAGGATGTGGGCAAGCGCCATGCAGAGCGTGCTCTTCCCCGCCCCATTGGCCCCGACGACACCCAGGACCTGCCCCTCACTGCAAATCAGATCGATACCGCGCAATGCCCACAGCAGCTCCCCCCGACTGAAGCGGAGGCTCAACAACTCCCGCACGGACGTCCGCTGACGCGCTTGGCGCCGATAGCAGACTCCAAGCCCTCGCAACTCGATGAGCGGCACGCCTTCGTCGCAGTCGCCCGATTCAGGCAGCTTCCCGTTCACGTCTCCCCCTACAAGAACTTGATCACGCGACGGTCGTAGTGCCGATAGATCGCGTAGCCAACGCCGAAGAAGGCTACGGACTGCGCAGCAAGCACAGGCCAGTACCAGGGATTCATGAACGCGCCCTCAAAGATCGCGCTGCGATAGCCCTCAATGACGATCGCGAAGGGATTCATCAGGTAGAGCGTGAACCACGGCTCGCCCAGCTTGTCGCGAACCATGTCGAGTCCATAGATCACCGGTGTTAGATACAACCCAACTCGCATCAGGTGCTGCATCGCAACGGCTAGGTCGCGCAGCATCACACCGACAGCCGCAACGCCGAGACTCAAACCGGCGACGAGTAGTAGCTGTGCGGCCAGCAGCCCCGGCACCTGCACGAGAGCGACACTAGGCGGGCAACCCCACACCGCGGCAGCGACCAACAACACCGCAAGGCCGAACAAGAAACAGATGAAGCCGGAACCCACTCGACCAAGAGGCAACACCATCGTCGGGAAAGGGATCGCCTTGATCAATCCCTCCGATCCTGCAAGCACAGTCGTCGAGCGATTGACCGAGTACGACAAGTGCTTCCACGGCAACAGTCCACACAACACAAAGATCGGATACGGCGCGTAGGACTCGCCTCGACCCAGAACCCCGACGACGACACCCCAGTAGATCACCATCATCACAAGAGGGTCGACCAGCCACCATAGCCAGCCAAGCAGCGTGCCGTGAGTCTGGCTGCGCAACTCGCTGACGACGAGCTCTTTGAGCAGATCACGCCGCGCGACTAGGTTGTTCCAATTCGAAAGCACTCGCGCCCTTCAGCTCCTCGACTCGGCAGATCGCGACAGAGCTTAGCAGGGGCCGTCAGACGGAACCAGCTATCCGCGGGGGTGCTGATCGCGCATCTCTGCGTTGTAGGCTTCGGAACCACCGCGTGATATCGAAAGGCTCTGCCACCGTTCGCCGAGAAACCAGCGCGCCGTGCTTACGATCTGCCCTGTGTGGTAGGAGTAATGAGTGAGCTGTCGATGCACGGCTTCGAGGACCGAGTGCGCTTCACCGCGAATCGTCACGATCTGGCCAAGTTGGTCATCGGTCAACGGCTCGAGGGCAGCGAACACACACGTCCAACCCTGCTCCCATGCCTGCTCCACAGCTGCTCGTGACTCAAAGTCATCAACGAACTCCTGATCGCGATTGCGATCGGGCTTCTCACCGTCGGTCGTCAAGAAGTCGGTCCAGCGAGAACGCATGTTCCCGGCCATGTGCTTGACGACGACGGCGACGCTATTGTTGCCTGCACCACCAGCCGGCACTTCTCGCAACTCGCGATCGTCGAGTTGCGTCATTGCGCCTTCGGCAAGCCGCCTCAGGCTACGAAACTGCGCCACGGCACTTGCGATAACAGCGGTGCCGGTTCGACCCTCGTTCACTTACACCCTCCGATTCCTCGCACAGGATCAGTCTCAACGGCGACGCGCCGTTGCGCCGGCATTGCCACAGCAAACCACACCTCTCAGTACCCTGCATACCTACTCTTATCGGACCAGTGGGCAAGAGGCCCACGACACGACGGCCGCAAGCGTGCCCCCTCATGGGGCGCCGAGCGTGCGAACGTTGCTGCGCAAGAACAACACCGGTTCGTGCCTCCGACCACGCCATCTCACGAGTGTGCCAAAGCCCTTCAGAAGCGGCCACTTACAGCGACACGGCTCTTTACTGACAGGCTGCCTCAAGAAATGGCACGCCCTTGGCCGATGTTGAAAGGTAGTTTTCTGTGGCCAGAACCTTGGAAGCCAGTGGACTCTCAAAGCACTACCGTCGAGCACGCAATCCCCCCTACGCTGAGCTGGCAATCCAGCCTCGGAGTGCGCATTCCGCTACTGTTTAGCGTACTGCTGCTGGCGATGGTGGGCTCGATTGCAATGATCGCGGCACTCGAAGTCGAGCCGTTGATCGTCTCACAGTCGGATCATATAGAGATCGCCGAAAACGAAGTCGTGCTGGGTCACTTGATCGAACGCATCGGTCTCGCTCGCACTCTGGCCGCAACTGTCGCCAACTACGGCGAGGTCGCTCCCCTCGATGAGGCAACGCACCTCTCGCAAGTCGCTCACATGTTGGATGTCGAGGGCTCTCGAGGTTTCGTCGCTGGGGGTGGCATCTGGCCAGAGCCGGGCCTATTCACGCCGGGTGTCGAGCGCCGCAGCTTCTTCTGGGGACGCAACGTCGATGGCGACTTCGAGTTCTTCGACGGCTACAACGAACCTGGCGGCAACGGTTATCACTCCGAAGAGTGGTACGTTCCGGCAATGACGCTGCCCGAAGGAGCCGTCTACTGGTCGCGCTCGTACACCGATCCATACTCACAGCAGCCGATGGTCACTTGTACCGTGCCAATGTTTCGAAACGGCAAGCGCTACGGCGTGACAACAGTCGACATCAAACTCGACGGTCTGCAGGGCTTCTTTCGGCGGCTCGGTCAAGGGCGACCCGGCTATCGATTCCTCGTCGACCGCAACAATCGTTTCATCACGCTGCCCGAGACGGCGAGCAACAACGTCGACAAGTTGCTGGCAGACAACGCCACCGTCACGTTGCCGAAGAACATTCACCAGCTGGCCGCCTACGAGCCGCGTTTCTCGGCGATGGCCAACGAGCTCAACAACCTGAACCTCGCGATCGTCTCGCGAGCGCGAGAGAACGCCCGCTACCAACCGGACCTGAGCAAGACGCTAGTCCGTGGCAGTCGCCAGATCGATCGCCAAGAAGCGGAGCTGATCACAGCAACGTTCGTCGATCCGTTGGCTGGCGCTGCGCTTGCGCACGAACCACTCGCTCGGTTCTCGGTCAAAGAAGACCCACTGATCGGCGGTCCCGCAAGCGTTGCGATCCTGCACGTGCCCGATGCCTACTGGAAGATCGTCACAGTCACGCCGCTCGACGATAAGCACGCCATCGCGTCGTTGATCTCCGGCCCCATCCTGTGGTCGGCAGTCTCGTTGATCGTACTCGCCTTCATGTCGATCTTCCTGTGGCTGCGACGTCGGGTCACTCGACCACTCAAAGAACTGTCGCAGCACCTGCGGGATCGTCAGAACGATTCCTTCGAACCGATCGAGATCAACACGAAGGACGAACTGGGCCTGCTGAACTACTGGTTGATACGACGCGAGCGCGAGCTGAGCCAGGCCATGCGACGACTCGAACGCTCCCGCGAGCAATCCGATGCTGCAAATGCCGCCAAGGGCGCATTCCTGGCCAACATGAGTCATGAGATCCGGACGCCGATGACCGCTATCCTCGGCTACACCGACCTTCTCGAGTCTGCTCCCCGGGAAGAACACGACGAGTACGTGGGCATCATTCGCTCCAACGGGCAGATGTTGCTGCAGATCATCAATGACATCCTGGACTTGTCGCGTATCGATTCTGGGCGTGTCGAGGTGGAACGCATCGTCTGCAACATCCGGCAGTTGATCGAGGATACCGAACTGCTCCTGCGCGAACGTGTCGGCGCCGCTGGACTGGGACTCGACATCAACGTCGCGACCAACGTCCCCGACGTCATCTTGACTGACCCGACCCGTGTCAAACAGATCCTCGTGAACCTGCTCGGCAACGCGGTCAAGTTCACACCACAAGGCGCGGTGCGGCTGGAAGTGCATTGGTCTAGCCAGGATCGCAAGCTACACATGGACGTCACCGACACCGGCATCGGGATCCCACCGGATGCGCTAGCCAACCTCTTCGACGCGTTCACGCAGGCAGACTGCTCGACGACGCGCAAGTACGGCGGTACCGGATTGGGGCTGAGTATCACACGCGGTTTGGCGCGTCTCCTGGGCGGCGACATCACCGTCGAGAGCGAAGTCGGCGTCGGCTCTACCTTCCACGTCACAGTGTCGGCTGACACAGCGATCGAAACTTCTGCAGAGTTCACGCTCAAAGAAGTTGCCGAGAAGAAGCGCAAAGACTTCGACCTCACTGGAGTTCGGGCACTCCTCGTCGACGACGGGCCCGACAACCGGCGCTTGATCGGACACCACTTGCGTAAGGCGGGTGCCACTATCACTGAAGCCGAGAACGGACAAGTCGGTGTCGACCTGTATCGCGAAGCCTTGGACAGCGACGAATCGTTCCACGTGATCTTGATGGACATGCAGATGCCGATCCTCGACGGCTACTCGGCCACGACTCTGCTGCGCGAGGAAGGGCACACGATCCCCGTGATCGCCTTGACGGCCCACACGATGACCGGCGACCGCGAGAAGTGCTTGGAGGCCGGTTGCACGGCCTACTTGGGCAAGCCGATCAACAAGTCCAAGCTCTTGGCACTCGTCGAACGCTACGCGCACAAGATGATGCAAACTAGCTAGTCAACGTTCTCATCGCGCGCCCACCGCTGCCGTTCCAGATCGATGATCGTACGCACCACTTGCGTCTCGACGGCTTCCGGATTGTTCTCCTTCGCTACGCTCGGACGCGCATACTCATCGAAAAGGTCTTGTTTGCGAGCCAGAATCTCGACGAGGCGGGCATCGACGGTGTCGGCCGCGACCAAGCGGTGCACGAGGACGCGCTCGGTCTGCCCCATGCGGTGAGCGCGGGCAATCGCCTGCGCCTCAGCTCCGGGAGTCAGCTGCGGTTCCATCAGCACGATCACGGACGCCATCTGTAGGTTCAGACCATGACCAGCCGCGGTAATCTGAGCCAACAACAAACTGTGGCCATCGCCTGCGCCGAACTCTTCGATCAGCTCACCGCGACGATCTTGCGAGACTCCACCGTGAATCGTGCCCACGCTGTCGAAGCGTGCGTCGAGCTCTTCGAGGACCTTGCGAAAGAACGAGAACACGATCACACGACGTCCGGACTCGCGATGTTCGTCGAGCAACTCAGCGACTCGGTCAAGCTTCGCTGAGCTCGCCGCTCCTACTGGCAACGTAACCGCCTGTCGCATTCCCATGAAGTTTGCTGCGCGCACTGCGTCTTGGTACTCGCGCCATTGCGCCGCATGGAGATCGATCCACTCATCGACCACAATCTTCTCGGGCAACTCCTGCAAGACGTCTTCTTGGTTACGCCGCAAGTAGATGCGCGCGACATTGCTTCGAAACTGCTGCGACACGGCCCCCGAATCTGGGTCGCTCAATTCGTCTTCTGTAACGTTCCAGTCGTCACGTCCAAGCAGCTCGATCAGTCGTGCAAACTCCTTTGGGTGATTCTCCATGGGCGTACCGGTCATCAGGCAAACTCGACGGGCGCGCTCCAGTAGCGTTGCGACGGCAGCTGTCCGCTGCGCCTCTGGATTCTTCACGTAGTGCGCTTCGTCGGCGATCACCAGATCGATACGTCCCGCAGCTGCATCACGCGTCGCCGCCTCATCGAGCTGCGCTGCGACGTCGAACGAACGAAGAGTCGCGTAGGAGACGATCAGCACACCACCGAGCTGCAACCACTCAGCGAGAGCCTGCTCTTTCCCAGATCCATGAGCAACTCGGGGGCGCAGGAACGACTTGGCTTCGACCTCCTGGCGCCAGTTCAGCAGAATCCCAGCGGGCGCGATGACGAGAAATCGCGCGCTACCGGTCTCTGCGTAGAGCTGCGCCATCGCAGCCAGAGCCTGCACGGTCTTGCCAAGCCCCATCTCGTCCCCAAGCACAGTGCGCCGACACGCGAGGAGGAAGCGGGTACCGAACTGCTGATACCGCCGCAACCCTATGTTCATCACTTCCGAGTGCAGAGCCGTGCCCTCGATCGTCGCGAGGAGCGCTGGATCGAGCTGCGAGTCGGTCGCGTGCACCTGCGGCTTCGAATCCACGGCAGCGCTTAGGGCATCGTCCAACGCTGCGGCCGCCGCTGCTTGTTCTTTGCGGTACGTGGCTTCGATGGCTTTGCGAGACAGACGCTTGCCAGCGGCGCGCTTGGCTACGTCTTGCTGAGCTGCAACCTCCTCCAGCAGACCCTGCGCCACGAAGCCGTCAGCATCGTCTGCCAGCTGCTGGGCAGCGGCGATCGCTGCGGCACGACGTTCCGGGCGCCACCAAGAGCGGATCCAGCCGAGCACACCGGTGCTGCGCCGCACGGCGGCAACGGGCTCTTCGAGGGAGCGACTCGCAGCCGCCAGACGAGCTGCGGCCTCGCCGACCTCGCTTCGAAAGCGCAACATTCGCAGCAGCTCTCGCGCCAGCCGCAACGAGCTACGATCTGTGAGGTCAGCACTGGGAGCACGCACCGGCTCGCGCCCCAACTGAGCGTGGAAGCGATCGGCCGCCTGCCGCAGTTGCCCGACTCCCTTTTCTCCCAGCCCCTTCAACTCCTGTAGGTCGCTGTCGTCGCGGGCAGCCAGATCGCCGACACGCTCGATGCCCGCCTCGTCGAGCACGCTCCACCGAACACCCGTTGCACCATGGTCGCGGAGTACTGCTAGGGGAGCTTGCGCCCAACGCTGCTGCTGTTGTACCTCCTGGTAGGGCCCTGCAGCGCGGCGAATGCGTCGCGCGTAGCGATTGCGAGCGCGCACTTGCCTCGCATGTGCCTTCCGGACCACGCGCGCAGCACGCAAGCCACGACGACGGGCCCGCGACAGCGGAGTGCGCCGATACAGCGCGTACACGCCAGTCGCTGCAGCCACAGCCGCCGCAACCAGCGCGGGTACGAAAACGACAGCAACGGTTGGTGTGATCACGGGCTACCCACCAGGAGTGCGGCTAGGGTCGGTCTTGGTCCTCGCGAGCCTTGCGTTTGGCGCGCAGCAGTCGATCCGTGAAACTCTCGCCGTCTTTTGCCAGCGGCTCTTCAGCGGAAGTCTCCTCACCGGACGCCCCGTCAGGCTTGGAAGCCAGCGCAGCATCGGTCTTTCGTTGGGCGTCGACATCGCCCAGTTCGAACTGCGTCGTGGCCGGAGCTTGCGACCGGCTGCGATCGCGCTGGTTCAGAAGCTGACCCAGAGTCGCTTCTTCCGCGGCGGGTTTGGGTCGCGCGCTACCGCGACCGCGCAAGACCGCCAACGCCCTCTTCAGTGGCTCGAGGGTCACGTAGACCCGGCGCGCGAAGATATCGATGAAAAACAGCAGCAGCGCGGCAATCAACAGCTCCGCCAACAAGGCCCGCTTTCGGTACTGTTGCGGTACGTCGTGGGAGTACAAGTCGTCACCCGCCTTCAAGACGCGCCCACCCGTTGACTCCGCCAGGGCCGCCAAACGCTCGAGGTTCGCGTTGCGCTGCCGATACTCTGGCGAGTACGGCACGTTCAGTCCCGTCTGCGTCATCCCCTCGACGCCGTCTTCGCCATCGTAGGCCAGCGACAAGAGGTATGAGCCCGCGCGTGAGGCGTTGAAGTGGGCTTCGTAGCGACCGGGTCCCGTCTGCTGAAACGAGATCACTTCTTCTCCCGCTTCCGGATCCAGCACGCGTCCCTGCACCGCCAGGCCATCGACGTAGCGGCCGTCGGGATCGATCGCATCCAGAGTGACCGTACCACGCTCCCCTTCGATCGTTCGTTCGACTCGAAACAGCTCACCGCGACCGCGGCGAGCAATGCTCCGCACGACCTGCGCCCAAAACGTGTCGAAACCCGGCCAGCCGATCCAATCGCTTGCCCAACGTCCCGTGGCATCCGACGTGAAGGCCGCGGTCCGGGCAAGACCATAGCGCCACTCGCTGAACACTGGGTCGTCGTAGTGGCTCACAAGCGATGTCTCGGCAAGCGGCTTCGGCGTTGTGATGACGTAGCCGTGGAGCGGCGGCAGCCCTGCATCGGCAACCCCCTGAAGCACCTCGGAAGGCAGCGCGATCTTCGGCGTGAAGGTCTCTTCGGTAATCAAGTTGCGCCGCACCTCCAATGCTTCGCGAAAGAAGATCTGCGGGAGTTGCTCGGGGTCGGACACCAGGTAGTAGCGACCCCCTGTGTCCTTCGCGATCTTCTTCATCTGCCCGGTATCACGATTGCCATGCGGCTGAATACAGACACACGTCACCGAGATCCCCGAATCGATGAGGCCTTGCATGACCGGCTGTGTCGGCGGCGCAGGATCCCCGTCGGAGATGATGATCACGTGCTTCTGGCTGGCCTTGGCTGGCTTCAGCGTATCGAGTGCAAGCTCCATCGACGGCGCGAAAGACTGCATGTCCATCGGCTGGAGCGTACGTATCAACGCCTTGATGCGCGGCTTGTCCTCAGCAAGAGTAAACGGCACGCCCCAGCGATCGCTGCCGACACCGTCCCACAACAGGACGCCGACATAGTCTTCCGGGGACAGCGCGTCGACAGCGACTTGTGCGATGCGCTTCGCCCACATGTTTCCCAGCGCGAACTCGCAAGTGTGCAGCACTAGCGCAAGTGCGCCGTTGGGGATCATGCGCCGCTGTCGGACCTCCATCTCGACCGGCAGCAGCTTTTCGATCGGCGTGCCACGATAGCCACCGGCGCCAAAGGAATTGGGCCCGCCGACCATCACGAACCCAACGCCGAGGTTCTTGACGACACCATGCAACAGCTGCATACGATCGATCCCGAGTTCGAAGTGCGAGACATCGGCCAACACGATCGACTCATACGCGAAGTACTCTTCCGCCTGCAACGGCACCGCGACTGGACTGACGACGTCGTACAAGATCTCTCCGGAATCGAACGCCTCGAGTAACGGTGCCTGCTTCACGGGATCGCCGATGAAGAGGACGCGCGCGCGATCCTGAATCAGCGTGAAGCCATAGCCGACATTGTTCTTCGTCACGGCATCGCGTTCAGGGAAGACGCGCAGCGCGTAGCGGTAGCGCGCGCGCTCGACGTTGACACGCTCGAACGAAACGCGGTTCTTTCCCGGATTCAGCTGCACGGTTCGCGCCTCGACGAGCGTGCCATTCTCGTACAGCTGCACCTCGGCCGCAGTCGCAATATCGGACTCAATGATGCCGTCGACGCGATACGGTTCTTCGACATGCACCTGCGCTGGGACCTGCACGCCGTCGACAAGCACCTCTTCGGCGTGTTCGTAGTCGATCGGCAGCACGTCGATGACTGCACCCGAAACGGCAAGGTTCCGCGCTTCGATCAACTCGTCGCCGCCCGTCGCATTGCCATCGGACACGATGACGACACGGCGTCCACCCTCCGTGCCGGCGCCGATGAAGGTCGCATCGGCCAGGCGCAGCGCTGCCCCAATGTCCGTGCCGTCAGGATCGATCACAGACTGCATGCGACCGACGCGCAGCTGCTCTTGCGAGACCGATCGTTCGACGCTGGCGTCCCCGCCGAACACGATCAGGCCGGCGCGGTCATCGACTCCGAGATCCGCGGTCTCCTCTTCGAGGAACGCCAGCGACGCATCGCGCGCCGGACGTGGCACCGAATCGGATACGTCCAGCAGGAACAGGACCGTCACACCGTGCCCGGGGAGGCGCAGCTTCATGTCCGCGAGGGCTGCCGTCAGTAGCAAGAGGATCAAGATACGCACGACCAAGCTGAAGCGGTAGCGACTGCGAGACTGGCCCGCAATGCTTCGTCGACCAATCGCGACGGTCGCAGCGATCACCGCGGCGCCGAGCAAGAGCGCCCATAGATTGCCGAACTCGAACGAGATCCAGTTGCTCAACAGCCATCTCCGTGGTGACTACGGTTGGGCGAACGGGTCAGCGCCGCTGTCCCGAATTGTCGTACCGCCAGACAAATGTCTGCACGCGATGATTATTCGTGTCGGCGACATAGATGCGATCACCGCGTGCGCTCGGCAACACGGCGACTCCGCGCGGCGTCGCAAACTCCCCCGGTTCACGACCCGCCGTGCCGGCGGCGCCGAGAAATGTGCCATCGGCACGGAACCGTTGCACGCGGTTCCCGCGGTAGTCGACGACATACAGAGTGTCGTCGGAACCGGGGGCGATGTCGAACGGGAAAAGGAAGGATCCAGGATCCTCCCCGGGCTGGCCGAAGGTGGCAACGAACTGACCGTCGGGGGAGAAGCGTTGCACCCTGTGATTGCCACAATCGACGACGTAGATGTCCCCGCTGGCGCCGGTCGCAAGGCCTTCCGGACGAATGAACTCGCCTGGGCCTTCTCCGGAAACGCCGAACGACCCGATGTACTCGCCGTCGCGGCGAAAACGGTGCACCCGATCGTCATTGGCGTAGTCAGCGACGTAGATCGTCTCGTCATGACCGACCGTCACCCCTCGCACCAACCCCATCTTCAGGTCGGCGCCAAAGCGTCGCACCTCTTGACCTGCCAGGTCGTACTCCAGGATGCGGGCGTAGTGCGTGTCAGGAATCAGCACGGTGTTCCACGGCGTGCACGTCAGATCGATCGGCTGACCGTTGGCCCACTCGGCCAGCCACCACACCCGCTCGACAGAGCCGTCACGATCAAAGTGCTGAATGCGACCGGTGCGGTCGATGACCAAGCAAGAAGCGTCGGGCAGCGCCTCGATACCACGGGGTTCGTGCAGACCACCGTCACCACGCCCGGCGGCGCCGAGTGTCTGCACGCCATCGATCACAGCCGTGCCGTCGGTAGGTCCGCGATCGCCGGTACAACCGCCGCTCGCTAGGAAGCAGACCGTCAAGACGCAGACTCTGAGGCCCAGGAACGAAAGGCTTGTGTTCACTCCTGCAGAATCTTCTCGAAGTAGCGCTTCGGGATCTCTTTCAGCTCGTTCGGTATCCGGTCGCGCTCGAGCACCTGCTCGGCGTAGCGCGTCTGCGTCGAGATCACTTCTTGCAGGGCAATCTTGGCTTCGCCCTTCGGCGGCATACCCTTGGTCAGGAAACTGCCGACCATTCGCCCTTGATGGTTCTCACTCTGGACACGCTCGCGCTTCGAACCGGTATCTGCTTCCGGAGCTTCGGGGGGACGCGAACCACCACGACCTCGCTGCCCTGTGCCGTTGGCTTGACTCCACTGACGACCGAATACGCCGCGACCGCAGCGTCCGTTGCCGCCTCATGGCTCACCCTTCTGAGCACACTCTTCGCACTCACCTTCTTCTGCCTCAGGCCACTCGCGCGGCAACGAAGCAAGTTCGTCTTCGGTCATCTCGATCTCGCCGGCAGCTTGGTCGAGCAGATCGCGCTCTCGCATCAGCCGCTGCAGCTGGGAAAGCTGCTTGGCAGCGTCTTCCATGCCGCTCGTCAACTTGTCGAGCTCCGACGTCGGCAGCTTCTCGAGGGCCTTCGCCATGGCTTCCATCTTCTTGCCCAGCCCCGGCAGGTCTTTCATGTCCTTCATCAGTTTTTGCAGGTCTTTGGCGAGCGCCTTCTTGTCGGCCTCGGTGAGCCCCGTCTTGTTGAGCTGCTTCGCCAGCTCCTGCACGGCTTTCGCGGCTGCCTCGAGATCGCCCTTCGCCAGCGCCGACTCCACCTTCTTGCCGATCTCGGTCTTCGCCTTCTCCGTAGACTGCCGAATCTGGCCCGCGAGCTTTTCGACTCGCTGCAGCTTCGCGTCGATGGTCTTCTTACGCGCTTCGATACCGCTACGCATCTCGCGCATGTCGGCGAGCGCCTTCTTCTTGTCGCGCTCTGCGTCTCCGGTCGCCGGCTGCTTGCGGCGCTCTTCGTCGCGCTTTTGCATCTTCGCGAGCAGTTTTCGCGTTTCCGGCGAGACCTTCTCACGCTCGGCGATCTTGCGAATCGCCTCGAGCCGCTTCTGCACTTCTTTCTTACGCTCTTTGACTCGCTCGCTACGCGCCTCTTCGACCCGCCGTTCTTCCTCGGCGCCCAGCAAGTCGAAGGCTGGCAGCCACAGATGTACGCCACCCAAGAATGCCAACACGACGAGACTCGGCAGCCAGCCCTTCCCCCAACGAATCGGAATCGCGCGCGGCAACTCGACAGCATTGACGTGGGCTTCACCATCGCCGGCAAGCGCATGGCGCGTCTCTGCAGAAATGGCATCATCTGGGATCAGGAGCAACGTCGAGAAGCGTTCGCGAAGTGGATAGCGGCTTTCGATCTCGAGCGCCGCGTCGACGGAGCGGCGCCGCGGCAAAGCGATCGCGAGCCCAATGAGCGCCGACAACGCGGGCACGCCGAGCAACAGCCACGGCACCCACGCATAGTCAAACCATGCGGGCGCCAGCAGTCGCTCATAGACGACAGCTACCAGCGCGCTGGCCGCGGCAATCAACAACCCCCACCGAAAAGCGGCCAGCGTTCGACGGACGAGCTGGCGCCGTTGCCCGCGGAGCAACAGCTGCTCGAGTTGAGGTGCGTCCGGTGCCGCCATGAATCCTATCCCTTCGCGCGAATCTCGGTCCCTCTGGAACGAGGAGGGCTGCGGGTCCTGCAGGCCCTTCTTCATACTACTCTATCTTATCGGCTCAGGGAGCAGATTGACCGGACATGAACTCCTCGGGATCGACGCCGAGGGCGTCGGCGACACGGTTTATGTGGTTGAAGTAGCCAATAACGTGGACGACTTCGAGGATTTCCCCA
>JBCCHQ010000007.1:0-89661 GCA_039028735.1 Planctomycetota bacterium
ACCGCAAGCTGAAAGAGAACGCCGGTCTCGACTACACCGATTGTCCTGGGCGCCACGTCCTGAGACTGATGGCCACTCTCGTTGCTGAGGATCCGAAGCACGGAAGCAACGCCGCAGCGTCCGGATCCGGACGCTGGGCGGCGCTTGATCCGCATCCGGACGCTGCCTGCGCCTGCCATCCACGCCTCGAGATCGAGAGCGAGCCTACCGAGCATACCGTTGCACAGTAACTTGGGGGAGAACGGCGCTGTTGCTTGCGCAAACTCACCCGATCGGATGCAGGGTTGCTCTGGTCCAAGAAGACCGGAGCCACGAGGAGAGTCTACCCTTCCGCTTTGTCCCCCCTCTCCCCCCGCCCCGCCTATGGGGCGGGCCCCTGCCCTTGATCGTGTCCCTACCCTTTCCTCCTCGAGCTCCGGTCCTTTCTCGAGACCGTCTGGTTCTCGACGCTTTCATCTTCTCCTTCGAGGCTCCATCGCTCTAAGATAGACCTGGGTTCTCGAGTGGGTGTGCACGAGCGGTTGCACACGACGCACTCCAACGATGGGAGTCGGTCCATGGTGTTTGGTTTCGGTCGCAAGAAGAACGACGAGGAGCGGCGACGCCGTCAACGGCGACTCGATGACCTCGAGAGCGAGCGGGCGGGTCTCCAGGAGGAACTCGAGCATCTCAGCAAGAAACACGGGGTCGAGCTCGGGGCTTCGGCAACCGACAAGACCACCAGCCTCTCGCGCTTCCCGAAGCGCGTCGTCGAGGTCAAGATTCGGCTCGACGAGATCGACCGGAGCCTACGGGTCCTCCGCGAACAGCTCTAGCGAGTCATTCTCTCCAACTCTCCAACAACCTGGGCGCCAGTGGTTTACAGCAGTGCCGCCCACTCCGCCTGGAGCCGCGAACCGGACCGACTTCCATGGTAAAATAGGCCACCCCCAGTCTTCTGTAGGGATACCCCCAGTCTTCTGTAGGAATACCCCCAGGCGTCTGTAGGGATCTTGTCGTTGGGGATCTCGCGTAGACACATCGGCTGCGTACTTGTCGATAGCAGCCGCCCGGTAGCGCAGTATCCTTGTTGCGAAATGACAACTCTGTGATTGCCATCGTCTCACCGTAGGAGTCCTCACTTGCGCAACCTCCGCCAACGCCCGCTGCGGGCACTCGGCTTCTCGTGCCTCTCGGCATGCTTATGGCTTTCCGCGTTTGCGGGAACGGCCGCGGGCCAGAGCATCCAAACCGCACCGGACTCACGGTGGTCGTATGAGTACGTGCGTGGCGACGGCTCGACGACCGTCGTGACGCTCGCACCGATCGCCGAGGATGTCGCAAGAAGCCTGCATCCAAACTCCGAGATTCCAGGCGATGCAACCGGGCCGTTCTTTCTCTACGAACGATCTCTCGTGATCCCAAAGAGCGAACTGCTGGTCACGTTTCACGCCGGTACAACCGACCCAGCGGCACTGCTGCCCACAGGTGTCACGGTCTTGCGCTCGTTTCCAGCGCTGCGGCCAACGCTCCTGTGTCGACACGAGCTCGGAGCAGCAGCCAGTTTCGAGCTCGCGCGGCAGGTCGCGGCGCACGCCGCAGTCGTCACGGCACAGCCCAACTTCCGCGTGAAGAGCGCTCTGTTCACGCCTCCCGATGATCCGTTCTTCAGCGCCCAGTGGCACCTGCAAAACACGGGGCAGGGACTGGGTACCGCAGGTGCCGACATCGACGTCCTCACGGCGTGGAGCTACACCAGCGGATATCCTGCGCCAACGATCGCGATCCTCGACGAAGGCGTCGATGCTGCGCATCCCGACCTCGTCGTGCTACCTGGCTACGACGCTACCGACCAGCCGGCACCGGGAGGGATCCCTGGCAGTCCCGATCCGTTCGATCCGCACGGCACCGTGTGTGCGGGGCTGGCGGCAGCGCTGACGAACAACATGCTGGGGGTCGCTGGCGTCAGCCCAGAGTCTGCGATCCTGCCGGTTCGCGTCGGCTTCGGGAACCACTGGTCGGAGAGCGCTTGGGTCGTCGACGGGATCACATGGGCTGCCAATCAGGGCGCTGGCATCATCTCCGGCTCGTGGGGTGGCTCACCGCCAGCAACGGCGGAAGAAGACGCGATTGCCTACGCCCGCACGACAGGACGCGGTGGATTGGGTTGCTTGGTCTGCTTTGCCGTTGGCAACACCAATACCTCGATCGCGTTCCCAGCTGCGTATCCGGCCGTCTTTGCCGTCGGCGCCAGCAGTCCCTGTGACGAACGGGCCACCGCGACCAGCTGCGACGGAGAAACCTGGTGGGGCAGCAACTTCGGTCCGCAGCTCGACCTCGTGGCCCCCGGCCCCGGCGTCTGGACGACAGACCTCAGCGGCCCCACCGGCTTCAGCAGTGGCGATTACTTCTCTTTCACCGGGACTTCTGCATCGTGCCCGATCGTCGCTGGGTCCGCTGCCCTGCTGTTGTCGCTGTTTCCATCTTGGACCGTCAACGAGGTCGAGACCGCCTTGCGAACCACGGCGGCCGACCAGGTCGGCGTCGTAACAGAGGACGTCGCCGGCTGGGATCCGTACATGGGCTGGGGACGCCTCGACACCGGGGCGATGGTGACGGCAGCCGTGAACGGCGCCCCACTCGGGCCGACGGGTCTCACATGCGCGACGACAACCCAGGGGGTCGAGCTGGCGTGGACTCTCGCCGGGGCCGTCACCGCAATCGAGGTCCGACGGAACGGCATCGTGCTGGCAACGCTCCCCGGGGCCGCCACGACGTTCATGGATTCCGTCCCGTCTGGGAACGCCAATTTCTACGTAGTGCAGGGTTTTTCTGGGACCGTGCCAGCCGCGCCAACCGCTTGCTCACTACCAGGACTGTTCCTGCGCGGCGATACCAGCGCCGACGCCTCACTCGACATTGTCGATGCGATTCAGATTCTCAGCTATCTCTTTGCTAGCGGTCCCCTGCCTTGCCTCGACGCCGGCGATGTCGATGACAACGGAGCGGTGCAAATCAACGACCCGGTCATGCTGCTGACGTACCTGTTTCAGAGCGGCCCAGCACCTGCCCTACCGTTCCCTCTCTTTGGCACCGATCCCACCAGCGACACGTTGAACGACTGCCCGTAAGCACGACACAGCAGTGGTTCGCCCGCCTCTGAAGAAAACCCAGATCACGCTGCAACGGCTCGCCGATACCGGCGTCTCAACAGGTCGCCGACGATCCAATGGCCGCGTACCTGAACTGCGCGTGCAACCAACCGAAACGCATGAAACGAAGCGACCAATGACGAAACGTGTCAGCAACGTGTGCCGCGAGCGCTATCTGGACCAGCGTTCTCTAGGAGACCTCTCCCTAGAGACCCTCGCCGTGCTCCTCTTGTCGGAGCTGCGCTGACCGGACGTTGCAACAACGGCGTCGGCTAGCGGATCTGGCTGGCGCTGATCGTGTTCGCGAAACGATGCACAAACAGAGCTATCCAAACCCGCTTGGCCACAGCAGCCAAGGCGGGTTTTTTCGTGCGCGCGCACGGACCCAGCGTTGGTGCCCAACCTCATCCATCACGATAGCTCCGTAGCCCAATTGGCAGAGGCAGCGGACTCAGAATCCGTCCAGTGTGGGTTCGAATCCCACCGGAGCTACCAACGACCTCGTAGCCCAATCGGCAGAGGCAGCGGACTTAAAATCCGCCAGTTGCAGGTTCGACTCCTGCCGAGGTCACTTTCTAGCAGCACGGTGGCTCCGTAGCCCAATTGGCAGAGGCAACGGAATGAGAGTCCGTCCAGTGCAGGTTCGAGTCCTGCCGGAGCCACGTTCTTTGACATTCTTTGAAGGTCCTTCGGGGGGCCGTTCCTCACACTGGTTTGTAACGCCAGCGCAACGAACAAGTGAGGTGGTCTGCGTGTGGTTCGATTCCACCGGCCCCCACCACGACGGCAATGCGACGCTCTTCACTTGTGACGGACGCTGGGAACAGGCCCCGGGCAGCGGAAGCAACGCACGCTGCGTAGAACATCTTCGACTTCGTACACCTCCAGCCAGCGATCTCGTCCGGCATGGGGGTCTGGATCGACAACGGCCGTAGTGACGGTGATCGTTGAATCTGAAGCTGCAGCTGCGCCGTGTTGGCGCTGCTGCACCGCACCGCAACCGCTCACCAAGAACGTCAGCAGCAGGGTGACGGTCACCAACGTTGTTGTCATGAGATACGCGCGCATCCGGAGTCCCTTTGAGCAAATGGGGAAACTTCGCTAGCCGAGAGGCTGCGCTCGAGGATCTCCGGTGGTGGTCACTGTGCCGTCACGCGATTGCCACGGTTGTGTCAGGCCGTCGCGAGACGACCGCGCTGGAGGTTGCTATCGGTCGAGCTGGTTCTTGTCGCGGGAGCCACTCTTTAGATCCGTCAAGTAGTCTTGACGCATCTGCTCGTACTCTTGCGCCGTCATCGTGTCCTGGTCGATGACCTCGTCGCCGACGATTTCGGCGTGCAGCTTGACGAGGAACGGGATGCACCAACCACATGCAGATCCAGCCCCGAAACATTGTGATATCTGGGATGCCCGCGGCGGCCGCTCGCGCTTGACGTAGTTGACGATCTTCCGCCGGGTGATGTGAAAGCAGTAGCACAGGGTCGCGTCGGGGTCCATGATCTCCATTCGTCGTCGGGGCGCGAAGTGCTGCGTGTTCGAGATGCCTGAGGTTCGACTGCGAATCGACTCTGGTCCACTCGTGAATCGACACTCTTGCGCCCCTTGGTATCCCCCGATTGTGCCCGCAAGGATCCGCTGCGGCCACAACTCTGGCAGATTCTCGCCGAGGAGCTCGTAGTGGACTCACAGCCAAACCCGGCTGAGCGCTGGCAGCAACGCTATGAACCGGGCGGAGCGTTCCCAACGACGCCGTCTGCATTGATCTGCGCCTGCGAAGAGTGGCTGCCAAGCAGCGGGCGGGCGCTCGACATTGCCGGCGGTGCCGGGCGACACGCGATTTGGCTTGCCACGCGAGGACTGCAGGTGACTCTGTGCGACGGCGCTTCGAAGGCTCTCGACCGAACGCGCGAAGCGGCCAGTCAGGCCAGTGTCTCGATCACAACGCTGCTGGTCGACTTGATCAATGAGCCACTCCCACGAGGACCGTGGGACGTGATCTTGTCGTACCATTTTCTGCACCGACCGTTGTTCTCGCAATGGCAGGCAGCGCTGGCTCCAGAGGGTCTGCTCGTGTTCGTGCAGCCAACAGCGCGCAACCTCGAGCGACACGACCGGCCCGGGCGTCGCTTCCTGTTGCAAGAGGGCGAGTTGCCCAAGCTACTGGAAGCAGCCGACTTGGCCGTTGTCGAATACGAAGAGGGTTGGCTGCGAGAAGGCCGCCACGAGGCTTTTGCTATTGCGAAGCCTCGCTGAGCAAACGCTCGCACTCTGCGGCGGGCGGCAGCCCCCAGCCGTTCGAGTAGCCAAACAAATCCTTGAACGCATGACTGCGCAGCTGCCCATCGAGCACATCGAAATGGTCCCCCGTGATCAACGCTGGGTGTGGGAGGCCACACGCACGCGCCAACGCGAGTAGCTCCTTGCGCAAGGTCACGAGGTAGTTGGCGAGGCGAGCGGCCTTGAAGGTCGGGTCCAAGCCTCGCATCAGCCAACGATTCTGGGTGGCGACGCCGGTCGGACAGTGGCCGGTGTGACAGCGCTGCGCCTGGATGCAACCGATCGCGATCATCGGCTCCCGTGCAACTGCGATCATGTCGCACCCCAACCCCAGCCCCAGCAGCGCCGCTTCAGGGAATCCTAGACGCCCAGCACCGATGAACACCACTCGGTCTTGTATGCCGCGACGGGCAAACTCGCGATAGACGCGCGACATGCCACTCTTGAACGGCAACGCCACATGATCGGTGAAGACGAGCGGTCCCGCACCGGTCCCCCCTTCGCCACCATCGATCGCGATGAAATCGACGGATCGCGAGTCCGCCTCCATCTCCGACGCCAGCTCTTGCCAGAAGTCGAGCTGCCCGACCGCAGACTTGATCCCAACCGGCAAGCCCGTTTCGGTCGCAACCATCTCGACAAAGTCCAACATCGAATCGACATCGCTGAACGCGGAATGACGATTGGGACTCAAGCAGTCACGCCCCTGCGGGATCCCACGAATCCGCGCGATCTCCGGCGTGATCTTCGCTGCCGGGAGAATGCCGCCCAGCCCAGGCTTGGCACCCTGGCTGAGTTTGATTTCGATCGCCCGCACGTTGTGCCGGGCGACGACTTCTTGCAGACGCTCGAGGCTGAAGTTGCCATCGGAATCGCGACAGCCGAAGTAGCCAGTGCCGATCTGCCAGATCAGGTCACCCCCGTGTGCATGGTGCGGCGAGACACCTCCCTCCCCGGTGTTGTGGAGGCAGTGCGCGATCTCGCAACCGCGGTTGATCGCTTCGGTCGCGGCGGCGCTGAGTGAGCCGTAGCTCATCCCCGAAACATTGATGATCGAGCGCGGTCGAAACGCATGCTTGCGAGCGCGCGACCCGCCCAACACTTTGGCGCACGGAACACCGTACGAGGGATCGTAGTTCGCGTCTCCGTGATGAGGTTCACGAATCGGAAAGGCGGAGTGCTTGATAATGAGATAGTGCGGCGACTCTTCTTGGCGATTGTCGGTTCCGAAACCGAAGTAGTTGTTCTGACGCTTCGCGGACGCGTAGATCCAGCGCCGCTGGTCGCGTGTGAACGGGCGTTCTTCATCATTGTTCGTAACGATGTACTGGCGTAGCTCCGGCCCGACAGCTTCGAACATATAGCGAAAGTGGCCGATGATCGGGAAGTTGCGCAGAATGGCCCGGCGCCGCTGCGTCAGATCATAGATCGTGACGAGCGCGAGAAGCGCACCGATGATGCTGACGGTGATCCACATGGCTTGGTTGGACGCTCCTCGTTTGCGACGGCTCTTTGCATGCCTGGCTGTTCCCAGCCGAGGCCGCTCGCTCTGACGCGCTCAGGCCCCTCAACACCCACAGTTGAGGCCATAAACAGATAACACAGTTGCACTTATTGATCCAGCCCGGCACCTTCGGCGGCAATTCTGGGGTGCCGGGCTCCGAACATCGGCATCTCCGGGGCACCTTTTGTATGAGGCTCCGTTCTGACCGCAGCAAGCTCGCCCCTGAATATTCCGCCGTCCGGCGGCGTAGCGCGGGGTAGACTCTGGATAAGAGGCAGCAAGTTGCTGCCAGCATGGCCGTCCGGTTGCCATTTTGTTTGGAGAGACGCACTTTGTCCCAGTCTGCCGCCGAACCACAGCAGGAACCGCCGCGCGCCGGGTCGCCGGAGGAAGTAGCGCTCGTCGTTGCCGCCCAAGAAGGTTCCGAGACGGCGTTCGCGGCGTTGGTGGAAACCTACCACCGGCTGGTCTTCAAAGTGGCCTACAACAAGTGCAGCGACCACACCGACGCCGAGGACCTGACGCAAGAGATTCTCCTGCATGCATTTCGGTCACTGCCGAGCCTCCGGGAGCCGAAGGCCTTCCTGGGCTGGCTGCTCTCCCTTTCACACAATCGAATTCACCGTTTCCTCCGCCAGCGTCGCACGAAGATTGTCGCGCTCGACGAGTTGCGGCGCCGGGCCGAAGAGGAGCAGCGCTACGGTGCCGACGAGCCCGTTGACGGTTCGATCCCAGAAGTCGTGAAATCCCTCCCAGAAGATTTCCGATTGGCACTGACCTGGAAGTACCTAGATGGGTGCTCGTACACCGAGATCGGGGAGCGACTTTCGATGTCGTTTCATCAGGTCGACTACCTGCTCCGACGAGCCAAGAACGCGCTGCGTGCCGCAGTGCAGCGCGAAACGAACGCAGAGGATCGAGGCTGATCATGGAAACCAACACCTGCGCATGGATCCGGTGCCAGCTGCCCCGCTTTGTCGACGGGGAGCTGACAGACCAAGTCAGTGATCAGATCGCGACTCATCTCGGGAACTGCAATTCGTGCCAGAAGGAACTCGAGGACCAGGTGGCCAGCGTCGCTTGGACGATCGAAGAGCTGGTGCCCAGTGAGCCACGGGGCGAGCTAGGTCGTGAGATCGCCGCAGCCCTGCCACAACGATCTGTGCGTGTCACGCGCAGCTGGTGGCCCAACGCGGCTGCGGCTGCACTACTGCTTGGCACCGTGGGTCTGCTGTCCTGGTTCGTCGCGCAGCCCGTGGACGATCGCGGCGAGCAAGACCTATCGCCGATCGTCGAAATCGCACGCAGCCACACCGACACAGCCAGCTCACTGAGCAGCGACGACCTCGCAACAGGCCCAATGAACCCCAGCGCCATACCTGATCGCGACGGCACGATCGCAGCGACGGATACAGAAGAAACCCCGAGCAAGAGCAACAGCGTCGAGAGCAGCAGCATCGAGAGCAGCGATACGGCAGTGTCCAACGGGCTCGACACGAACACCGTGGACGACCACTCTTCGCAAGACTCCTCGCAACAAGGCGAGCGAACTGCGCCCAACGACGTAGTCATGGAACGCAACGCCGTGCGCATTGTTCCCGGCGATGTCGATGCCGATGGCGTGTTCACACAACGCGACGTGTTACTGCTATCGGCAGCTGTCGAGCAGGGCCCAGAGGTCGTGCGCTGCGCTGCAGCCGCTGACTTCGACGGCGACGACGAGTTGACGCCGAGTGATCTTGGCCAGTCGATCTTCGCGCTGAGCCTCAAAGGTGCTGCGCCAAGCTTCGAGGTGCGCCAGGGGGGAGCGCTCGCCTGTGACCTCGCAATGTGCCCGTAACGCTGTAGTGCACTCCCACTGCCATAGTACGAGAGAATTCCGGCGTCGTCTTCGCACAGGAGACGGCCATACTCAAGATCACCCGCCCTCTCCGAACGAGGGATTGAGAGGTCACCGATGAGAACGCTCGCGGTCACTATCCTGGCGCTTGGACTCGCCACCTGGCTTGTCGCCGGCGATGAACAAGCAAAGCCGATCGACGCTCCTGGCACGGAGCTGCAGATTCACTTCGGCGTCAACAACCTGGGCTACATCGATGTCTGTGGCTGCAAGCACAAGAAGGTGCGCCAAGGATCTGTAACGCGACGCGCCTCGTACCTCTCCCAAGTACGCGGCCGCGGCCACAACGTGGCCCTGGTAGACGGTGGCAACACGTTCTTCAGTGACAAGCACCTGCGGGCGAAAGACCACGAGAAGCGCGAGCTGATCGAACAGTCCAAGGTTCTGGTCGAATCCATGAACCGCATGGGCTACCACGCAATGACGGTCGGTCACTACGACTTCTTGATGGGACTCGACAGCCTGCTGGCTCTCCAGAAGCTAGCCAAGTTTCCGTTCGTCTGTGCCAACTTGGTTGACGAGAAAACCGGAGAGCTGCTCTTTCAGCCAACCTATGAGTTCGAGCAGGGTGATGTCAAAGTTGGCGTCGTCGGTTTGATGCTGAGTAGCGTACAGCCTCACTACTTCAACAAACGCGCCCCCGGCTACAAGGTTACCGATCACATCGAAGCCGCAAAGAAGCACGTCTGGCAGCTGCGCAGCCGCAACGACGTTGTCTTGGTCCTGTCCCACAACACGGTCGAGGACAACGTGCGGTTGGCACAAGAAGTGAAAGGGATCGACTTCATTGTCGACCCGTTCCTCAAGGACGGTCACCACAAGCTGTGGCTCGAAGACAACCAGCTGATGCAAGAAGAAGGCACGACGTTGATCGCCCGTGTCGACTCGCAGGGTGCGCGGCTGGGTGTCATCGATTTGCGGGTCATCAAGGGCGGCACGCCTTATGTGAATCGCGAGACGACGCCGGTGCCTGAGGGGCGCTCGAGCTACCAGTACCGACGGGTTTCGATCGAACCTCACCTCCTCGAGGATCCCGAGATCAAGCTATTGGTCGACAGCTTCAAGAAGGCGTCCAAGACGTTCATCGACACCGAAAGCCTGCCGCCGCTGCCGAACAAGGACAAGTACTTGAAGGCCTCGACGTGCCAGGCCTGTCACCCCGATCAGTACGCCTT
The DNA here is from genome assembly GCA_039028735.1 of Planctomycetota bacterium. Classification (GTDB taxonomy): domain Bacteria; phylum Planctomycetota; class UBA8108; order UBA1146; family JAJFFE01; genus JBCCHQ01. Next base: position 9,988 of record JBCCHQ010000007.1, read on the forward strand.
CTGGAAGAAGACAAAGCACGGCACTGCGTTCGCGTCGCTGGAAGAAACCGGCGACCAGTATCGACAGGAGTGCATCGGCTGCCACGTCCTCGGCTACGGGCAGACGTTCATCGCTCCAGAACACGCCGAGCCGTACAAAGACGTGCAGTGCGAATCGTGCCACGGGCTCAACCCTGAGCACCCCACGAACCCAGCCGCGCACCCATGGCCACGGATCAAAGAAGCGTCTTGCCTGACGTGCCACAACGAGCGCCAAACGCGCTCGAAGTTCGTGTTCCCGCGCGAGCGTCCGAAGATCGCCTGCCCCAAGATCAAGCGCTAGCCCTCGTCTTCGCTGGGAACCGTGGCCCCCAACGACCAACCCGGCCGCCGGGTTGGTCGTTGCAGGGCCCACCCCTGCTGCCCACCCCCTGCCGCACATCGTCTAGCCCACCTCTCCCGCCCAGCCGTTGCCGCCCAACCCGTTGCCGCCCAACCGTTGCCGCGCAACCGTTGCCGCCTAACCGTTGCCGCCCAACCGTTGCCGCCTAACCGTTGCCGCCCCAGGCCCGGGGCAGCAGGGTGCTGTGATCGCCAGCTACGTTCCGAGAAAGTGGTCGATCTTGGGGGTACCTCAACTCCTATGGCCGTTGGTCCGATAGCAGTAGAAGCACGTAACTCTCCTTCCAAACTAGTGAGAGCGCCTCGACTGCTAGGTTCCGAAAGGACCAGTTCGTGACCAACTCGCCGTACCAGATGCGCGCTTCCAACCTCGGACAGCGTCCCACCGTTTGCCTGATTGTTCCTCCATCTGCGTTCCTTCTCGACGAGCGCGTCTTCATGTCGCTGGGCCTCTTGAAGGTGGCGGCAGTGTGTGAACAAGCCGGATTCCCGGTCGAGGTCCTCGACCTCTCGGGTGTCGAGAACTACATGGACGCGCTCGACGCGCAGCTGGAGAGCAGCCAAGCAACCTACTACGGCGTCACATCGACAACACCTCAGATGCCATCCGCCACGGCGATTCTGGAGCGCATCCGATCCGTGCGCCCCGACGCCCGCACGATCCTCGGCGGCCCGCATCCGACCCTAGTGTTCGCCGCACGACGCCGTGAGGTCAAACTGCAGCTACCCGGGCGAGGCACGAAATCGTTCGAACACCTCACCGAGCTCGCTGACACGGTTGTCTGCGGCGACGGTGAAGAAGCGATCTTCTTGGCACTGAGTCCGAATGCGCCCGCCGTCATTGACGCAGATGACCCCAAAGGAGACCTCTTCCTCACACGCCAACAACTCGAGCAACTGCCACTTGCGGCACGCCATCTCGTCGATATCTCGTCGTACAACTACGAGATCGATGGCTATCGGGCGACAAGCTTGATCGCGCAACTCGGGTGTCCCTTCGCCTGTGGGTTCTGTGGCGGACGCGAGTCGGCGATGCTACGTCGCCCGCGCCTGCGAGCGACAGAAGGTGTGATCCGCGAACTCGAGCATCTGCACACCGAGTACGGGTTTCGTGGCTTCATGTTCTACGACGACGAACTGAACGTGAATCCGCAGATCGTTGAACTCATGCAGGAGATCACGGCCCTACAAAAGCGTCACAACACAGACTTCCGTCTGCGTGGCTTCGTCAAGAGCGAGCTCTTCACCGAAGAGCAAGCGGCTGCGATGTACGAGGCGGGCTTCCGTTGGATCCTCGTTGGCTTCGAGTCGGGATCGCCGCGGATCCTGACGAACATCAACAAGAAGGCCACGCGAGAAGACAACTCGCGCTGCGTCGAGATCGCCCACAAGCACGGCCTCAAGGTCAAGGCGCTGATGTCGGTCGGCCACCCGGGTGAGTCCCAGGAGACGATCCAGCAGACTCGAGATTGGCTGTTGGAGGCACAACCAGACGACTTCGATGTCACGATCATCACAACCTACCCCGGGACGCCGTACTTCGATCGTGCGGAACCAGCACCGTTCATCGACAACGTCTGGGTCTACACCTATCCGAAGACTGGTGACAAGCTGTACGCCGAGGAGCTGGACTACACAACCACTGCCGACTACTACAAAGGGGACCCGAACGGCGGCTACCGATCGTTTGTCTTCACGGACTATTTGTCGCAGGATGACCTCGTACGCTTGCGCGACAAGACCGAACGAGAAGTACGCGAGCAGCTCGATATCCCCTTCAACCCGTCGGCGGCGAAAGTGTTCTTCGAACATTCGATGGGAGCCTCGGGCCCGTTGCCGCCATCGATCCTAAGAAAGAGCAGCGGCGCCACTGCTAAAGGCGTGACCGCGACGAACGAAACGGCTGAAGCAACGCCCCATGTGGTGCCCGCGCCGCGGATCGCGGAACCAGAAGCTCCGAAGACCGTAGTCGAGTAAGACATGCAGCGTGTAGACATCGTGACCCCGGCCTACAACGCCGCGCACACGATCGGTGAGACGATCGAATCGGTCGTGGCGCAGACGCACACCGATTGGCGCCTGTGGATCGTCGACGACGGGAGCGCCGACAACACAGCGGAGATTGTCGAAGGCTATCTCGACGACCCACGAGTGCAGCTATTGCGGCAACCGAATCGTGGCGCCTCCCACGCGCGCAATCTCGGCATCGAGCGCAGCTGCGGTCCGTTCATCGCCTTTCTCGATGCCGACGACCTCTGGGATCCTCGCTTCCTGGAGTGCTGCGTCGCCGTGCTCGACAGCAACACCGAGGCAGGCATGGTCTGGTGCGACATGCATGTCATTGGCGACGGCTCCGGGACCTATCGCGGCGACCGCAAGCCCGTTCACGGTCCCAAGGAGTCGACGCTCGATGCCATCTACTCGGGTGTGACGTTCCTGCCGTCGTGCTGCCTCTTTCGACACCGGTTCTTCGAGCAAGGGCTACGCTGGCTGCAGGAGTGCTCGCCGATGGAGGACATGCCCATCTTCTTGCACGTGGCTGCAGCCTCTGCCGTCGCGTACCTACCGGAGAAACTGTCGCACTATCGGGTCCACACAGGCTCGTCCACGAGTTCGCGTGGTGCGATCGGACGTAACTTCCGCAGCATGATCTATACGTTCCGCATGCTGTATCGAAAGTACCACCGTGCCATTCCCCGACGGTCGTATCGGCAACGCCTATGGTGGATCTACCACTACGCCGCAGACAGCTTGGTCTGCGCGAAACAGCCGGCACTGACGGTACTGCTGCGGGCTCTGTGCTACCGGCCGTTGGCGAAGAGCACTTGGAAGGTCGCCGCGCACGGCCTGCTGCGCAGAGTCTGGCTCCGCTAGCTACTTCCCGCGGCGAGCACGCCGCGCTTTCATACGCCCCTCGCCCTCTTCGCAACGGCGCTTCTCGTCATCGGTTTCGGGGATCAGCTTTGGCACGTCCGCGGGCTTTCCGCCATGCAACGCGACGAAAGTCAGGTACGCACTAGAAGTGTGCTGCAACGTGCCCGTCATAGGGCACTCAGACAACACCTTCACGCCAACCTCCATCGACGTCCGCCCCGTGTAGTTGACGCAAGCCTTCAAGATCACGAAGTGCCCCAACGGGACCGGCGAGAGAAACTCGACTTGGTCCATGGTAGCGGTGACCACTGGCTTGCGCGCATGGCGCATTGCAGACATCGCACATGCGATGTCCATCAGGTGGAGCACGCGCCCGCCCAGAATGTTGCCATGGGTGTTGGTGTCGTTCGGAAGCACCAGCTCTCGCATCTCGACGATGCTTTCGCTGGGCGCTTTCGTTTCGGTCATTTGAGTTGCAGCCTTTCAGCGGCGTTGGCGCAATGCCTTCAGCATGTCGTCCGCGTTCCTGGTATTGACGATGTCATCCTTTGAGTAGCCACCCTTGCGAGCAATCCCGACGCCGTAGCGTACATCCGCGAGACCTTCGACCGAGTGCGAGTCCGGGAAGATACCAACTTGGACACCCAGCTCGCGCGCTCGTGCGCCCCAACGCCAGTCGAGGTCCAATCGGTTCGGCAGTGCGTTGAGTTCAACGATCACGTTCTCTGCTGCCGCCACCTGCAGCAAGTGATCCATGTCGAGGTCGTACCCCTCACGCTTGAGCAGCAATCGTCCCGTTGGGTGGCCCCACACCGACACCAGAGGATTGCGCAACGCGGCTTCGATCCGAGCCGTTTGCTCCTCTTTCGACAACGAAAAGTGTGAGTGCACGGACGCGACGACGTAGTCGAGTTCCGCGAGTACATCATCAGGGTAGTCCAGCGCCCCGTCTGGCAGAATGTCGACCTCAGTCCCGTGCCACACCGCAAAGCCGTCGAGTTGCGCGTTCAACGCGGCGATCACTTCGCCCCGAGCTCGGAGTGCATCGATGCTCAAGCCACCGACATAACCCGCGCTGCGCGAGTGCTCGGCAATGCCCAAGTAGCCCCACCCCTGGGCCACCGCACCAGCAACCATCTCCTCGAGTGTGTTGCGACCGTCCGAGGCTGTGGTGTGACAGTGGACGACCCCCTGGAGGTCGTCGACTTGCAGTAACTCCGGCCATTCCTCGATCGTTGCCGCGAGGTCCACTTCGCCCATTCCCTCGCGTAGCTCCGGAGGCACGTAGGCGAGCCCAAGGTGCTTGTAGAGGTCCGCTTCCGTCGTACCGGGGAGGGCGCGACCGTTCTCGTCGAACAAACCGTACTCGTTGAGTTTCCACCCACGCTCTCGCGCACGGCCGCGCAGAATCGTGTTGTGCTGTTTGTTTCCGGTGAAGTACATCAGGGCTGCGGGCGCCGCGCTGTGTTCGACGACACGCAGATCGACGCCGATTTCATCGGCGACGACGACGCGGCACTTGGTGTCCCCTTCGGCCTCGTGCTCGAGCACTTCGGGCACTGCGAGAAAGGCGTCGCGTGCAGCTCCGGGATCAGCCGAGATGCACAAGATGTCTATGTCACCGATCGTCTCGCAATGACGCCGCAGGCTGCCGCTGACCGTCACGGATTCCGTTCCGTTTGCGGCGGCCACCGCGTCGCGAAAGATCGCCGCGACGCGCTCCATCGCGGGGATGCGGTGGCGCCCTTCGAACCGCTTGGTGCGCGCGATGCGCGCCAGGATCTCGTCTTCGGTCTTCTTGGCAAAGCCCTTCAAACGGCTGACTTCGCCGGCCTCGCAGGCGTCCTTGAGTTCAGCGATCGAAGACACGCCAAGCTCGTTGTACAGCAGCGCCACCTTCTTCGGACCGAGGCCTGGTAGTTTGCGCATCTCGAGCACGCCCCGCGGGACGAGTTCACACAAGTCATCGTAGTCCTTGGACCCGCCATTCGTGACGAGGTCTGTGATCAGGCTGGCGAGTCCTTTGCCGATGCCCGAGATCTCCGTGATCCGCCCGTCCGCGACCCAGCCCGCCAGGTCCCCTTCCCAATCCGCGAGGGCCTGTGCACCATTCTTGAAGGCGCGGACACGAAACGGGTTGGCCCCGGTGATTTCGAGAATCGCTCCCATCTCCTGCAGGATCGTAACGACTTGTGTCTTCTGCATCGGGCTACTCCGTCACGCCGATCGTGGCGGCTACGGCTGCCGCTGCAACGCTGACTCGCGACTCCTGTGGGTAGTCGACGCTCCACCACTCGCGGAAACGCGCAAACTCGCGGCGCGCTTCAGCGCCATCTGGCTGCTCGGCCAAAACGCACAGAACCTCTTCGAGCCAAGCCAAGTAGCCTAGCTCGGGCCAATCGGTCGTGCGCATGTCGGGACCGACCCACGGTATGACAGCCAGCGCCGCGCGCGCGGCGGTCAGGTCTCCGGCCAGCCGCTGAGCACGCGCAACGGCCAACGCATCGAAGCGCGCCCGCCAACGCTCGCGTGGCGTCGTCGGTGCGGCGAGCAGCGTCGCCCCTTCCACGATGTACGGGTCCGGCAACGCGAGAAAGTCGAGGAGGAAGTCGGTCTCCGGGGTCGCGCCCTTCTGACGCCGCGCCGTACGCAACACGCGCTCAGCTTCGGAGAAGTCGCCACTGAGAGCCAGGATGGCAGCCCGCAGCCGATCGCCGCGCCCGGGGTCCAAAGGATCGTGCAACGCAGTCGCCGCCCCCAACGCGGTTTCGAATCGACCAGCGATGGCGAGGCACAGCGCCGCTTCCCGCAAGGGGCGTACTTGTCTCGTCCCGCTGTCGGCAAGTCGCTGAGCACGCTGCGTTGCCGCCGCCAAACGCCCACGGTGCAGCAAGTACGGTACTTTCAAGAAGTCGCTGACCGACGGGTCGTCTGCCTCGATCAACAACCAGTCATTGAGCACTTGCTCCCCTCGCTGCACGTCGCCACGCAGCAAGTACGCCCAGCGCGCCCAGACGACCCTCTGCCACCCGTGCCCGGTGTGCTGCGGGAGCAACTCATCCACGAGGGCCTGGTCGCCGGAAGCAAGAGCACGCTCGATTCGCAATCCTCGCAGATACAGGCTCTCCGGTTGCAGATCAGCGCCAACGCGTGCGACGTCGTCATCGCTGGCGCCCGGATCGAGGCTCATCAAGACGAAGTCGAACTCCCGAGCGAGACGGTGGCCACGCCCCCAACGTGCCGTGACATCGCGCACAGGAACCACGAGTGCGGACGCAATGACACGTCCCGGCGCGGACTCGAGCGACCGCAACTTGTCGACAAAGCGGGAGGCTTGGCCGGCATAGTCGCCGCGCACGATCAACAACGCGGCCTCCCACGCCGCCGCCTCGGGAAACGCACCGGCCGCTTGATCCTGCGCCAGGCGAAGACGCTCTAACCCCAACGCTGGGTCGCCCGCTTCGACCGCACGAACGCCCTCCATGAACGAACGCAGCGCGCCCTCGCCCTCGCCAAGAGTGGTCGCGACCCTGTTGCCGCAGTAGTCACGTCGCAGCGTGTTGGCGAGCTTGCTGGCCAACGCGACAGGGTCGGTGTCGGGATAGCTCTCCGTGCCGCTGGCCCGCGATTCTTGCCCCGGCGTCGTCAGCTCCCACTGCACCTGCCAACCGTCTTCGGTGCGCCCCCAGAGACCACCGAGGTGCAGCACTTCGCTGTCACCGAGGGAATCGTTGGAACGACTACGAATCAGTTCCGACCCCGGGTCGCCACCGTTGAGAAACAACGCCATCAAGTCGCTACCGAAACGACTCGACACCGACTCGCTGCCAGACGGCGCCTCGAAACCGATCCCGACGACATGTCCCTGCGCCACCACCGCCGGTGGCTCCGCGCCCTGGCCAGGCCAAGGCAATCCGAGGTCTCGGGCATACTGCCAGTAGAAGACGATGCCAACCAACAACACGACGAGGAAGCCGAGACCGAAACCGGACGAACGCTGCCCCCGCTGCGCTTTCACGACTTTGCGCACTTCCGCGGCCTCGGGGCCCCGTTGCGCGGGATCGAGACTCAGCAAAGAGAGAATCGTCTTGCTGACGCTTCGCGCCAATTGCGGGACGCGCTCGCGCGGATCCGTGGGTGCGCCCTCGAGCTGACTCTCGTGGACTTTGTGCTCGTCACCGTCGGCGCCCCCGAAGGGAAGTTCGCCAGTCGCCATTTCGTAGAGCAACACGCCGAGCGCGAAGAGATCACTCTGCTTCGTTCGCGGGCTACCGCGCAGCAGCTCTGGTGCCATGTAGGCGGGTGTTCCCCAGAGATCACCCTCGGTCACCCCTTCTTCCTCCGGGGACAAACCGAAGTCGAGCAGCTTTAGCTCGCGGTCACCCCGCAAGACGATGTTGTCGGCCTTCAAGTCACCGTGCACGAGCTCCAACGAGTGCGCGTGGGCAACGGCACCCGCCACCTGTGACGCGCGTCGATAGAACTCGAGAAGAGGCATTCCGCGCGCTTGCAGTCGCTGCCTGAGGGTGTGCCCTTCGACCCACTCGAATGCAATGAACGGAACGCCGTTCTCTTCCCCGGCCTGGTACACGGCGGCAATGAAGTTGTGCTGCAACGACGACACGTGCCGCGCTTCCTGAATCAGGCGTTCCGCAGCCTGCCCATCACGCAGAACCTTGAGTGCAATGTCTCGCTGCAGAGTCTCGTCGACGGCGCGGTAGACGACGGCCGTCTCGCCGCGCGAAACTTCTTCGACAATGCGGTAGTGAGCAACCCGCTCCGGCGGTGGCGTGGCCTGTGTCATCGCTTGGCTCCGGCCCCAAGGTCGCCAGGCGACTGGTCGCCACTCGACCGGTCGCCACTCGCCTCTAGGCATTGCACCACGAGAGTCGCAATGTCGACCCCGAGCGCCGATTCGATCCCCTGCCAACCCGGCGACGGATTCACTTCGAGCACCTGGGGCCCATTCTTGCCGAGCACCAAGTCAACGCCGGCGAATCGCAATCCGACGGCACCAGCTGCACGCACGGCGAGTTCCTCGACGTCGGCTATCGTCGCTACTCTTTCCAGCGAACCTCCCCGGTGAAAATTGGTGCGAAAGCGCCCTTCACTAGCGCGTCGTCGCACAGTCACCACGGGTACTCCGTCGAGCACGAGGACGCGAAGATCGCTGCCACTGTGGTCGGTAACGAACTCTTGGACGAGCACTTCACGACTTTGGAAGATCATCCCCTCCAAGATCGATATCGCCGACTCGTGTGTGGGCCCCAGCATCACGCCACGTCCTTGCGAACCAGAGATCGGCTTGATCACGACCGGAGCTCCGCCCACATCGTCGATCGCAACATCGAGCTGGTCGAGGTCTTTGACGAGCACCGTGCGCGGTACCGGGATACCGTTGGCAGCCAGTTCGATCGCAGCACGGAGCTTGTCTCGCGCGGTCTCGATCGCGCGCGATGAGTTCAAACTCCATACGCCAGCGCTCTCCAGAGCCCGCAGCTGCGTCAGCGCAAACTCCGGGAAGAACGTACCGATACGGGGCACGACAGCATCCACTGCGGGGCACGCCGCACCATCGAAGAAGCAGTCCAGCTTGTCCGTCACTCGCAGGCGCGCGTGCAAGATCTGCAGTAGATGGGCTTCGTGCCCGCGAGCGCGCGCCTGCTCTAGCAAGCGACGCGTCGAATGAAACTCTTCTGAGCGCGATAGGACTGCGATCCTCAAGCGACAACGCCTTCCCGGCGGCCGATCTACTCGTTGGGTGTGGAGTCGTACCCGAGTGAACCGACGCGGCGCTCCCCCGAGCGCTGGTAGACATAGAACTCTTTGGGTTCTTGGCCATAACAGTGAAACGTCAGGGCCGTTTCACCGCCAGCCGGACATTCCAGACGATGCACATCGTTGATCGGCGGGATGACAGTCGTCGAACTACCACACGCGGCAATCGTGAAGCCGGTAGGCGTGAGTCGATTCCCTTGCGCCTCTTCCTCCAGTACGTAGTTCACGAACCGAATCCGCCCCTTGGCAACCCCGTAGACACCCCAACTCGGGTGATCGTGGATCGGCGTGCCTTGACCAGGGCGCCAACCAAGGCCCAACAAACAGAAGCGATCTTGCGGATCGCAGTAAATCAAATGACGGCCATAGGAGGTCGCTGCGGGAACAAAGCGCCGGATATCGAGGCTGTCGACGCCTGCCACCAAACGGTCCATGATGTCGAGCGCTCCACGCGCACGATCTTCCTCGCTAGTCTTGTCCTCGACCATGCGGGTTAGCTCTTCGATACACTCTTCGAAAGACTCGATCTTCACTGCTGCTACCTGTCGTTTCGTTTCTGTCTTCTCATTGCTCGAGCGCGGCTTGGGACCTCTGCCGAGTGCGGGCGATCGCGTTTCCCCAACCCATCACGGCGACGCCCGTGTCTCTATACAGGCCCGTAGCCGTTGTCCCCTACCAGGGAAGAAGTTAGAGCGTCAGGGCGCTGTTATCAAGGGCGGACACCGACCGGGAACACTTCACGCTCCGCGAACGCCTTCTGCAGCAATTCCTCGAGGTCGAGTGCCGCCTCCAGCTCAACGACGTCCTTGAGTTTGGCGTTCGTGATCGGGTTCGGCGGCAACAAAAAGCTGCAGCAGTCGGAGTGCGGTTCGATCGAGAGGTCGAAGGTGCCGATCTCCTGAGCCAGGTCGACGATCTCCTGCTTGTCGTAGCACAGTAGCGGCCTCAGGATCGGCAGATGACCGGTGTGATCGAGAACACTGAGGTTCTCCAAGGTCTGCGAGCTCACTTGCCCGAGGTTCTCGCCAGTCACCAGCGCCTTGCACTTGCGACGCCGGGTCACGAGTTCGGCGAGCCGAATCATGTAGCGGCGATAAAGCAGCACTCGATACGGGGACGGTGATGACGCAACGATCTTCTGCTGGACCTCACCAAAGGGGATGGATTGCACCTCGGCCGCGATGCGACTCGCACAGACGGTATCGGCCAGTTCAACAGCCTTGTCGACCGACGACTGGTCGGTAAACGGTGCCGAGTGAAAGTGAATGAAGACGGGGTGACAGCCGCGCTTCATGATCAGCTCAGCCGCGACCGGTGAGTCGATGCCACCCGAAAGCAAGACGCCCACGCGTCCACCGACACCGATCGGAAGTCCCCCGGGTCCTTCGACACGATCGTCATACGTGTATGCGTCTTTGTTCAAGATCAGAACGCGAAAGACACGGTCGGGCTTCTCGAGGTCGACGCGCGCGCCGGTAGCGGCTGCGACAGCACCACCGATCCGCCGTTCCATCTCCAGGGTCCGCACTGGGAACTTCTTGTTCACACGCTTGGCGCGGATGGCGAAGGAATCGAAGCCGCCACGCTTCGCTTGTGCGACGACGGCTGCAGAAACCGCGTCAAAGTCCAATTCGTGGCGTACGACGGGATCGACGTGGCTGACACCATAAGTACGCTGCAGCCGCGCCAGCAGCTCACTGGGCTCGTGCGTCAGCGCTTGTTCCACCGACAAACGGCCAAAGAGCCGGCGCACTGCTTGGACACCCAGACCCCGCAGGGCCCGCTGCATGTTTTTCAGCAGCCGCTGCTCGAAATAGGCGCGGTTGCCCTTCTTCAAGCTGAGCTCCCCGTAGTAGACGAGGAAAGTCCGTGTTTTCGCGTCTTCGCTCAAGATTCCTGCCTGATCTTCTCCCGGGCCACTTCTTCCAGGAGTGTGACGACCTTGCCCATACAGATCGAGACGGAATTCTCCTCGGCGACCGCGCGCGCCGCAACCCGACATGCTGCCACTCGGTCACGATCACACCACTGCTGCAACACCTGGCTCAACTCCGCGGCCTCGAAGCGTCGTGGCAAGACAGCCCCGATTTCATCGCGCGAGTCGTCGCGCCCCAGCAGCAGCTCGGCGGCGCCCGCGTTGCCTGTCGTCACGACAGGCACGCCGCTCGCCAGCGATTCCAGAACGGTGTAGGCGAAGCTATCGTACCAGGTTGGTAGCACATGCAGATCAGCGGCGGCGAAGCAGACTTCGGGGTCGCTGCGACGCCCCGCAAAGTGCACGATTTGCCCAACCCCGGGTCCAAGCCCCAGCTGCGCCGCTTCTTGCTCCCAGCGTGCAGCATGACGGTCCGAGCCAACGATGACGACCCGGACGTTCGGCCGCTGCTCCAACACCGCGGGCAACGCCTGCAACAACATGCTGACACCTTTGCGCGCGTATCCTACGCCAAGAAACAGAGCGAGGAAGTCGTCGTCTGCAAGCTGCCACTCGCGACGCAGAGCCGCGGCCGCGTCCGCGTGTCGCTGCGGGTGAAAGCGTTCGACATCGACGCCGTTGTGGACGACGACGACTTGCTTAGCCTCCACACCGTGGACCGCGATGATGTCGCGCTTGAGCAAGTCTGAGTTCGCCAGGACCCGGCGAAAGTTGCCAGGCGCGAACATCCGCCGCTCGAGCGCCATCGCGACGCTGCCCTTCAATTGCCCCTTTCCGAGGAGTCGCTCCCAGGGGCGATAGAAGAACTGTCGCTGCAACTGCAGATAAGTCTTACGCATCGCACCACCACACCGGATCACGTCGTGGGAATAGGTACGCCCCAACCCGACGACGACGTCGTATCGGTTGGCGGCGACGTGACGTTCGACAGCTCGGGCAAAGGCCCACTGCCGGGCAGCGTTGCCCGGGGCGCGTACACGGAGACGGGCAAACTCGACGTCAGGATGGGGCGCCGCGGCGTGGCGTCGACACACGATGGTCGGCTGATGCCCAGCCAATACCAACGCCGTTGCGAGTTGGTTGAGCCAGGTCTCGGCTCCCCCCTGCTCGGCATGCCGCGCATGGACCAAAGCGATACGCAACGACGTGCCGACACCCGTCGTGCCGGGGCCACCCGTTTCAATCACTGGCTTGCGGCTCCGTCGCAACGCGCCACAGCCCATTCACGCTCGGCACGAAGTCGACTCGCAATCGTGGCTCGATTTCCTGCCAGAGGCGCACGACTTCGGTCTCACCATCACGCAGGCCATCGTCAAGGAGTAGAACGGCGTCCCGGGCAAGATACTTCCGCAGCTGTGGAAAGGCCCCGAAGCGGGCGGTGCCCTTCCCCTCGGGGCCATCGACCAAGATCAGGTCGAAGGGGCCAGCATCCGCGGGCAACACCGACAAGTCGTACCAGGGAGCAGGCAACCCGTCCTGCGTGACCAGAGGTGCGTGCAGTACCGTGGCGATCGTGCCGAGCCCAAGACGGTCGATCTTGTTCTGCGTGTCTTTGTGCCAGTACTCGTGGTGATCCAAGCTGACCAACGTGCGCCCTTCGGCACCGAGATACTGCAAACAGCGCGATACCAAGACCGTCGAGCTGCCACTGCCCAGTTCGAGGACTCGTTGCGGGCGCCGATAGATGATCTCCTGACAAAGGGTCAGTGCGTTTTCCGGGCACAGCGTCGCCGGGTTCAGGGGGTAGATCTCACCATCTCGAAACGGCTCCATCGCCTGCACAGCGGCCACTTCTGAAACCGTGGTTCGGATCTGCCCGAGATCTCGTGCCAGCAACACAGCGAGAGCGGCCGCGGCCCCAGCGATCGCCAAGACGCAAGCTGCAGCCGCGCCGCTGGCAGCGCCGCCAACGGCTCCACCCACGAGTGTGGAAACGGCAACCACCAGCCCCCAGGTGGCGGGACGGCGTGAGCGTTCCTTGCGAGTCAGGCGCTTCGACGCATGCTTGACGACATTGATGCTCATCGGACTACTCTCAGATTCCGAAGGGGCGAATCTTGGTTCAGCAAATCATGAGCTCCCGGGTCCTGGGGCTTCCGTGGGTCCTAGGCTTTCCGTGGGCCCTGGGCTTCCGATCCCCTGCCAGGCGCGCATCTCAGCAAATGGGTTCAGCCGCGCCCCAGGAGTGTAGTATTCTTCGCCGTTCGCCACGAGAGAGAAAAGCGGGCAGCTTGGCGCCAGAGTCTGCGCCTACCGCCGATTCGAGTCGGCTCGCGCGGCCCTAGAGATCCAGGTAGAAATCGAGCAGGTACGTGAACGACAACCGCAGGCCGCAAGTAGTCGTCATCGGCGCCGGCGCGGCTGGGCTGTTTGCGGCGATCTTCGCTGCCCGAACCGGCGCCCACGTCGATCTGCTCGAGACGCGCCCCGCCCCGGGCGCCAAGATCCGCGTCAGTGGTGGGGGTCGCTGCAACGTGATGCCGTCCGCCGTGACCGTCGACAACTTCAAGAGTTCTGGCTCTCCTAACACGCTCCGCAACATCCTGCACTCCTGGCCACGCGACGAGGTCGAGGAGTTCTTCCGCACTGAAGTCGGACTCGACATGTACGTCGAGGCCGATACCGGCAAGCTGTTCCCTCGCAGCAATCAGGCCCGCGAGGTCGTCGACCGATTGTTGGCCGCCGTCGATCGCGCCGGTGTCGCGCTGCATGTCAACGCAAAGGTCGCAACTCTCAGAGGCGCGGCTCCCGACTTCACCGTCAACTGCGCCGACGGCAGGGCGTTCACCGCAGACCGCATCATCCTCGCAACCGGTGGACTGTCGCTACCCCGCACCGGCAGCGACGGCCACGGCTTCGAGCTGGCAGCGGCTCAAGGCCACTCGCTCGAAGCGACGCACCCGGCATTGGTCCCGCTGCGCACAGGGCATGAGGATTGGTGCGAACTGGCAGGGATCGCGATCCCCACGCGACTACGCGCAGTCCGCGACGAAAGGTTGCTCGAAGAGCGCCCCGGGGCACTGCTCTTTACCCATCGCGGCTTCAGCGGCCCTGTGGTGCTCGACCTCAGCCTGCACGTCACCGGCGATCGGCGCGACACCGAACTGCTCGCTTCATGGGGTGATCACCCCGATGCCATGTGGGAAGAGTTACTCGCGGCCGGCGGCAGCAGTCGTCTGCTGCGACCGCTGGCGGAGCGGCTCCCACGACGCCTCGTCAAGCTGTTGCTGGCGCGCGCAGCCGTGCCAGAAGATCGGCCCTTGGGGCAACTCAAACGAGACGAACGCGCCGCCGTGATCCGGCAACTAACGCGTTGCCCGCTACCCATCGGTGGCGACGAAGGGTACGCGAAGGCCGAGGTCACCGCTGGGGGCATTCCGCTGTCAGAGGTGAATCCACGCACACTCGAGAGCCGTCGCTGCCCCGGTCTCTACTTCTGCGGCGAGATCCTCGACGTCGTGGGTCATATTGGCGGCTACAACTTCTTGTGGGCGTGGGTCACGGGACGCAAGGCCGGCACGGCCGCGGGGCAATAGCCCGCAAATCAGTGGCGCAACCGTGCCGCAATCGGTAGAAGCGGACCCTGCAAGAAAGCCGCAGCCAGAGGGGCAATCGTGGAATACGTTACCTGCATCCCGATTCGATTCGCCGACGTCGACGCGGCTGGGATCGTCTACTACCCGCAGTTCTTCGACTACTACCACTGTGCCTTCGAAGAGATGTTCGGGGACACGACCGGGACGGCTTACGCCGACTGGCTGACGCAGCGGCGGCGGGGCTTTCCGACCGTTCATGTCGAAGCCGACTTCACAACGCCGCTCGAGTATGGTCAGACGTTGCAGATCGCGATCACCGTGCCGCGGATCGGCGGTAGCTCTCTCGACTACCAGTTCGTCGCACGCACCGAACGTGGCACTGCGGCGCAGGCGCTGATCACGAAGGTGTGTATTGACATGGATCGGCGTGAACCGGCACCGATCCCCGAGGATTTGATTGCGGTCCTACGCGGCTACGGAGCGGACCAGTGACGACTCTGCGCATCAGCGAGATCTACCCGTCGATTCAGGGCGAGTCGACGCACGCAGGCCGCCCATGCGTCTTCGTCCGCCTGACAGGCTGCCCGCTGCGCTGCGTTTGGTGCGATACGACCTACGCCTTTTCCGGAGGCGAGACGTTGAGCATCGATGAGATCGTGTCCCGCAGCCAAACGCATGGTCTCGATACCGTCGAGGTCACCGGTGGTGAGCCACTGGCGCAGAAAGGGACAGCCGAGCTGCTCGCACGACTGGCCGAGTCGTTCGCGACCGTTTTGCTGGAGACTTCCGGGGCCTTCTCGATCCGTGAACTCGACCCACGAGTGCACGTCATACTCGACCTGAAGGCGCCGGGGAGTGGCGAGTTGGAGCGCAACGATTGGGACAACATCGGAGCGCTGCAGGAGAACGACGAAGTGAAGATCGTGCTCGCCGATCGCAGCGACTATGAGTGGGCGCGGCAGTTGGTCACGGACGGACGACTGCCCCTACAGCTGCCGATTCACTTCTCACCCGTACACGGAGCCCTGACTCCCGACACGCTAGCATCGTGGCTCGTCGAAGATCGCTTACCCGTCCGTTTGCAGCTGCAACAGCACAAATACATTTGGGACCCGAATGCGAAGGGCGTTTAGCCTCCAATGTCACAGACGTTCGAACTCACGCACACCTTCCGCTTCGAGGCCGCCCATTCGCTCCCTCATGTACCTGCAGACCACAAGTGCCGCCGACTCCACGGGCATTCGTTCTCAGTCGACGTGATCGTACGCGGAGAACTGGACCCGAAACTCGGCTGGCTGGTCGACTATGGCGACATCAAGGCTGCGGTCGCGCCGCTGCGGGAACAGCTCGACCACTACCATCTCAACGAGATCGCGGGCTTGGAGAATCCCACGTCCGAGAACCTCGCGATCTGGATCTGGGACCGCCTGCAACCAGGTCTACCTCTGCTGCATTCGTTGACCGTACGCGAGACCTGCAACAACGCCTGCACGTACTTCGGCGGCGGCGACAAGCTCCGATAAGGAGCCTCCGAACCCGCGCCGGGGACCACACTTCAGAACGCCGGCAAAGATCTCTCACGCCCAACGCCGAAGATGGATAGGATAGTCCTCGGTTTGCCCCCATGGCAACGCTCGACGACGAGAGCGCTGAGAGCCGCGGGGACCAAGCACGAAGAAAACCGAATGTCGGTTAGCGCCTGAACTCGTGCAGTACGCAGCGGTTGGCCCTCCAACGAGGAGCCCAGCAGCTGGGCACGCGGAAGCAAAGCGGGACTGTAGCCGCTAGTGGCATCAGACCTGTGAGGCACGAGTTGACGAGGAGTGGGTTTATCGAAGTTTCGGCGGATGCCCACCGGCTGGTCTCGGCCCGACCGTGGTTCAAAACCCGGGAGCGATCCCGGGGACAAAGACCCGGAGAGACAGCGTTGCTCGTTGCGTCCTTATGTTCCAGTGTCGACTTCGATGGTTCGAAGTCCCACGACGAGCTTGGGGATGGCGAAGCGACGCTCCGCTTGGTTTCCCCTCCTCACCCTTCTTTGGGGTACTCTCGCTGACGCACCTGTCAGCGCTCGTCCCGACGTGCTGCGGTGGGCAATGACTCGATGTGCAATGACATGATGGAATTCGGGACCCTCTGGAAGAGCCCGCATGCGCTCGCGGCACCTCCCTGGTTCCCTCTTCAGCTTGGCGAAAGGTACCCCCATGTGCGGGATCTTCGGCATCACTGGTAAGCAAGACGTGGCCCCTATCCTGATCGAGGGGCTGGAACGCCTCGAGTATCGCGGCTACGACTCATGCGGCATTGTCGTGCTCGACAACGAGAACCTACTGACGCTCCGCAAGGGCGCCGGCGAAGTCGCTGTCGTGAAACGCGAAGAGCGCTTCGCCGAGCTGCACGGCGCAACCTGCCTCGGCCACACTCGCTGGGCGACGCATGGGCGGGTCTCACGCGTCAACGCGCACCCCCATTTCGATAGCTACGAGGAAGTAGCGATCGTCCACAACGGCATCCTCGAGAACCACGAAACACTCCGCACCGAGCTCGAAGCGCAGGGGCACAGCTTCTTGTCGGAAACTGACTCTGAAGTCATCGCCCACCTGATCGAGGCCGAACGGAAAAATGGCGGCGAGTTCGAAGATGCGCTCCTACGCGCAATCCGTCGCATCAAAGGCACCTATGCGATCGGCGTCATCCACACGGGAACACCCGACAGACTGTACGCGATCCGCAAAGAGAGCCCGTTGATCCTTGGCATCGGCGACGACTTCTGCTGCTTCGCGTCCGATCCTCTCGCGTTCATCGCCCTGACTCCCGATGTCGTCTACATCGAAGATGGCGACCTCGTCGTCATCGACGCGGGCAACTATCGGATTCGGAGCCTCGACAGCGGCGAGACGGCCCAACGCGAGTCCGTCCGATTGCAACTCGATTCGAGCCGCGTCGATCTCGGCGAACACCCCGACTACATGTCGAAGGAGATCGCAGAGAACGCAGTTGTGGCTCGCACCGCAATCGACCTCGCCGACGAAGACATCGACGGCTTCGCCCAGGCCATCGAGGAGAGCCAGGTTTCCTACCTGACTGGCATGGGTACGTCGTACTACGTAGTCCTGATGGCGCAGTACGTGTTCTCACGCTGGGGTGGCCGCTTCCTCCCCGTCGTGACAGCAGACGAACTTCCTTACCTTGTGCACTTCTCCGACGGCGACCATATCGTCGCCGTTTCACAATCCGGTGAGACCTACGACACGCTGCGATCGCTGCGGCAGGCCAAAGCACTCGGCGCCAGCACATCGGCGATCCTCAACGTGCCGTCATCGTCGATGGCGCGAGAGGTCGATCGCTTCATCGATCAGAAGGCGGGACCAGAGATCTGCGTCCTTTCGACAAAGGCTACCGTTTCGCAGCTGCTGATCTTGTTTCGAGTCGCTCTGCGACTCGGTGAGCGCAGCGGATTCCTGTCAGCAGAGCAGGTTGCAGAGCACCGGGCAGAACTGCAGCGGCTCCCAGCACTGTTCGAGCAATCATGGAGCCGCCCCCACGATCTGGTGCGAGGCCTGGCACGACGTTTCTCGGTAATCCGCAACTGGTTCTTCCTCGGGCGAGGCATCTACTACGGTCTCGCAATGGAGGGCGCGCTGAAGTTGAAGGAAGTCACGTACTGCCACGCGGAAGGGATGCCCGCGGGGTTCCTGAAACACGGCACGATCTCACTGATCGACGAGGCCATGCACACGGCCGTCTTCCTCCCCGACCACACCGACGAGGAGCTGCGCCTACAGACTTTGGGCGCTGTCGCCGAGATCAACGCGCGCGGCGGCTCCGTCGTATCGTTTCAGCCAGAGGGGGTCGGCGATCCCGAGGGGCTGTTCACTGCCGTCGTCGAGTTCCCGGCCAACGGCCCGTTGACCAATCCCCTACTGGCGCTGATGCAAGCGCAGATGTTCGCCTACTACTCCGCCCGTGCCTTGGGGCGCAACGTCGACAAGCCACGAGCACTCGCGAAGTCCGTGACTGTAGGCTAACTGCGGGCCAAACTGAGAGTAGCGGCTCAGCAGCATACAGCGACTGCTGTGCACGATCAGAGGCTGCGCAGGTACAGCAAGCTACGCTGCGCCTGCAACGGAGCTTCGTGACTGTGGCGCGACAGTTCGACGAGAGCCACGCCATCGTAGTTGGCATCCCGCAGCACTTGCAGGAGCGGCGCGAAATCGATCTCGCCGCTGCCGAGCGGCAGGTGCTCGTGGCGCCGTTCCCGGATGTCATCGATGTGCACGTTGACGACCTGCGGCATACACTCAGCCAGTCGCTCCGGTAACGGCGACTCTTCGGTGATCGCCAGGTGCCCGAGGTCGACAGTCATAGCCAACGCCTCGTGCGGCAGGCGTCGGTACAGTTCGCGAAAGTCAGCGAGCGACTCGATGAACATCCCCGGCTCCGGCTCGAAGCCGATCTTCACTCCGCTGGCAGCGGCGTAGTCGAGCACCTCCGGCAGGCTCGTCGTCAGCCGCTCCCAGGACACGCTCTCCGGGGTGTTCGCCGGTGCCGCGCCACTCCACAGCGAAACAACGTTGGCGCCCAACTCCGCGGCAATCTCGATCGCGCGTCGGTAGTAGGCCACACGCTTCGCCCGACCGTTACGATCTACCGACACGAGACACGGTCGATGCTTGCGAAACGCATCGAGATAAAAGCGCGCGCCGGTCTCGATCACCGGATGCAGCCCCTCCTTCTCGAGCAGCTTGCGCGTGTGGCGCAAGGTCTTCGACGTCGCTTGCGCAGGATCGAGATGTTGGTGATCGAGCGTGATCCCGATGCCGGAGTAACCGAACCGGGCCAAGACTTGGACCATCTGCTCGAGAGAGTGATCAGCAAAGCCGTTCGAGATGTAACCGTATCGAAGCATGCCGCCGCTCTCTCGAATCCTTGCTTTGTTGGTCTATTCGCGCTCAGGAAACTTGGCACTGATCCAAGCGAGGGCTTCCTCTTCGGTCGCCACCTCACCCTCGCGCCGAGCGTCCTCGACAGCGCGCAGCATTTCACCAATCGCCGGCCCCTTCACGTAGCCAGCGGCCAACAGGTGCCGTCCCCGCAGAATCGGCTCTGTTGGTGGTCCCTCTCGCAGGTACTGCTCGTACAGTTCTTCTGCGGTCTCCGCGCAGGTCGTGTCGCCATGGCTGCCGAGGCAATCGGCGCGCCCCAGATCGATGAGCTGCGGAAAGTGTGGCTCTTCGAACAAGCGCTTGCGACGAGCGACTCGCATTCCAGGAAGCGCCGGCAAGATCATGTGCCGCTTGACCAAGAACACGACTTCTTCCCGTTGTCGTCGCGACAACCGCAGTCGCTCACAGATCTTCTCGGCCATTCGCGCGCCGATCGAGTCATGACGGTTGAAACGCACCCGGTCGGTGATGCTAAACGTCACGGCCTTGCCGATGTCGTGCAACAACGTTCCCAGCGCTAGCTCGAACGTGGGCTCGCGCAGACCCGCGAGGACCATGCCTGTGTGCCGGTGGACGTCCCCCTCGGGATGGAACTCCGGTGGCTGCGGCACGTCACGCCCCGCTTCGACCTCGGGAAGGATCTCCTGCATCAACCCTGAATCGCTGAGTAGGAAGTACCCCAGCTCGCGGCGAGGGTGGCGCAGAATCTTTTCGAGTTCGTCGCGGATGCGTTCGCCGCTGACCTCTGTCACCGACGACGCATGTTGCAGCAACGCCTCCCACGTCGACTCTTCGATCGCGAACCCCAGGACGGTCGCAAAGCGAACTGCCCGCATCATTCGGAGCCGATCTTCACGAAAGCGCTGCGCAGCATCGCCGATCGCTCGTAAGCGCCGCGCCGCAAGATCGGCGAGCCCACCGACGTAGTCGATCACGCACTCGCGATCGAGATCGAAGAACAGGCCGTTGATCGTGAAATCACGCCGCACGGCATCCTCTGCCGGAGTCGAGTAGCACACGCCGGTCGGATGGCGTCCATCGGAGTAGTCGAGATCGGTCCGAAAGGTGACCACTTCGACTTCTTCGTCGTCGACCAACACCTTGGCGACTCCGAACTGAGCCCCCACGAGAACGGTGCGGTCGAACAACTCGGCGACCTTCTCGGGGGTGGCGCTCGACGCGATATCGAAGTCCTTCGGGGCCCGCCCCAGCAGATGGTCACGAACTGCACCGCCGGCCAGCAGAGACTCCTCACCCGCCGCACGGAGCGTGCGGTGCACCGCGGCGACACCCGGCGGAATTCGCGGCGGCGGCAGCTGCAGAGTCTTCATCTCGTTCGCTTCCCCTGCTGGCATTTCTGCAATCGCACCTGTCTGCGAGTGAGCACTGGAGTGACGACAACCACCGTCGGGCGTGGTTGCCTGGAAGCCGGCAGGGTACAAGCATGGGCGATCGCGGAACAGGGGGTACAGGTCAGGGCTGCGCGACCGAGTCCGCGGGCCCGCATCTTCGAGGCGAGTGTCAGCCGCTACGACCCCGGCCACCACATGGGCAGGTGGTAAGAGGCGGCGATCGAGGCAACGACCGCGGAAACCATCAGCGCCAAAGATCGGTTGCGCCCGCTGAAGGTCCAGAGGCTAGCCATTGCCAGCACGAGAATCCCGTAGCCGCCGAACACCAGGGCCAACTCGAACGGCGGCTCGTACAGCAGCATGAACGGCCCCGCCAGGGGGTGCTCCCCGACGGAATTCTCGACGCGCGCCGAGGCCCGGTACCAGGCCAGAAAGAACATCCCGGCGGTCAGCGCGCGTAACGCGACGGTCGCGCAGACCCGTAACCCAAGCAACCAGCCGGGGCCACCGACGCGTTGATCCACCAGCAGCGACTCGCTCATTCGTTCCCTTCCTTGGCTGCAACTACTACAGCGCCTGAAGGCGAGCGGCGCAAGCTGCAGACTCCGTGGACTCCAGCCGCGCGTCAGCTAGAATACGCGCAGCGCCTGACGGGGTGGACGCCAAAACCCGCAAGACGTGCTATCGACGCTATGGGGGCGAGCTTTATCGCATGTGAAGCGAGGCCAATGCGCCTGGCTCTGGGAGGTTTTAGCGGGGGGAACATGGAGCCAGGTATCGAACACATCCTGCAGGTGCTCGATGAGTATCCTGATCAAGACGTCGTCATACCGATCCTGGGGAGCGCTCTCGAGGAACCCAGCGCAGCAGCGCACGCGATCTCGCTCTTGGAGGCCACGGCCGAGTCGCGAGCGCCGCGTGAATTCGTACGCCGCTGGAATCACCTTTCGGCGGCGCAACAAACTGGCTTGCTCGAGCGCGGATTCTCGCGATTGCTGGCCGCGGCCGGACAACTCGTACGCTCCGATCATCTCGCAACTCGACAAAACATCGCGGCCTTGATCGCTGGCGTGATCGATCACCGCCTGGCGACGCCAACCGATGTGCTCCCCGTACTGCTGTTTCTCATCGACGATCCACAGGAGTCGGTACGCTCGGCCGCTCGCGACAGTTTTCTACGCGCAGTCCTTGGTGCGGCCGACGCCACGGCACTTGTTCATGGTCCGCAAGATCCGCTTCTCAAAGGGCTGCAGATTCTGTTGAACCAGCTGCCTCACCATGAAGACGACAATGTCGTCCGAGCGCTCTTCGCCGTCGGTATGCTCGGCGCAGACCTTCTCGCACGAGCGATCGGCGAACAGTGGGAGTCGGCAGGCGACATCAAGCGGATCGCCGCAGAGAGCGTTGCGGACCCCGGCGCAGTTGCGCTTCGCGTCGACGCCCTATTTCATTGGCTCAACAGCACGTTTCCCGAAACTCGCGAAGCTGCGAGGCAACTCTTGCGGGATCATACGGACGCGCCGTTCTTGCGCTGTTGTGCCGAACGTCTCTCCAGCGATCCAGAGTCTGCCGAGTCTGGAAAAGAGCCTCCCGTCTGCCGCAACCTCCGCTGGGACCTCTTACCGATCGAAGACCTCGATGGATTGCCCCAAGAAACGATCCGGCGGATTGCCCACTTCCTGACCGACTCTCCTGGCACCCAGCAAGAGCGCGCGGAACGCATCGCCCGGCTGCTCCCAGTGACGCAAAGCGACGTCCACCGAGAGTTGTTGGTACTGCTGCGAGACTACCCGACCGAAACGCTGACGGAGCAACTGCAGCGCGAACTACTCGACGTCGATCCGGAGATCCAGGGCCTGGCCACCGAGCTGATCTCGCTCAACGCGGGACGTCCGGCGTTTCGTCTACTGATCGAACAGCTGCGCAGCGACCATGCTGAAGTGCGCAACATCGCCCAGCGGAAGATCTCGGGGCAAAGCCTGTCCTTCTATCTGCAAGCGCACGACTCGCTGGCGTCCGAAGAGCGCCGTGCGAGCTTGCAAGTGTTGGCCCGGGTCGACCTCCATTTTCACGGCCAGCTGCGTCGCGCGTTGCGTTCTACTGACGAAAGCATCGTCGTCCGCGCGCTCGGCACGCTGCTCGAACTCGACGATGTCACCCCCGTCGAAGACAGTCTCTACGACCTGACCGTCAGCCCCAGCCCCAAGGTTCGCGCGACCCTGGCACGCGCGCTCGGGCGCTCCCCGGGAGACCGGGAAGGGCACTACCTACGGCTGTTCCTCAACGATGACGACCCCCGAGTCGTGGCGAATGCCGTGGAAACTCTCGGTCGCGCTCACGATGACCGCTTCGTGCCGCTACTGAAGAACCTCCGCAATCACGACAACCACCGGGTTCGTTGCAACGCCCTCCTGGCGCTCCACCACCATGGAGATCCAGACGCCGCCGCAGAGCTCCACACGTTGACGCAGCCCACGACCTCGAGCAACGCAATGCGCACAGCCGCGGCGTGGGCGATCTCGCAGCTAGCGAAGGACTAAGCATGGCCAAGCAAAACCGAGAGACCGCGCTAGGCAAGCGACTGCGACAGTGGCGGCGCACTCGTGCGGACGAACGGCTCTTTCACCATCTGTCTGAACTGTTCGAGCTAGAGGCCCGAGACGAAGACGTCCTGATCTCGCTCGCCGACGAGCATCGCCTCGTACGCATCTCCGAGATCTTCGTGCGCCCCTCGTTGTGGCAGTCGTCTCCAGACCCGCGCAACTACTCCGATGCTGAGATCGGCAAACTGCACACCCGTGTTTTCGGCAGCAACGCCGCGAACACCGAAGCCTCTACCAGCGATCAGGACTGAGGAGCGGCGCATGCAATCGCCGATCAGCGACCTCGGCCAGAGCCACACCAACGACGGCAACACCAACGACGTAGACGACCCCGCGAACGCGGCTCGTCGGGTAAGAGCGCTGCACGCGCTGCTGCACCACCACAATTTCCGCTACTACGTGTTGGATGACCCCGAGATCGCTGATGTTGAATACGACGAGTTACTACGCGAACTCGAACGCATCGAAGCGGCCCACCCGCAACTCGTCACTGCCGACTCCCCAACCCAGCAAGTCGGCGCTACCTGGACCCCTGCCGACTTTGTCGCCGAGCAGCTGCCCAAGGAAAAGCACCGCCGGCCGATGCTGTCGCTGTCGAATGTCACCGATGAAGCAGACTTTCAGGAGTGGTGGGATCGAGTCGCGCGCGGCCTCCGCAAGGTCCTCCAAGATTGCCTGGCCGCGGCTCTCGACGCGGATCCGGGTGCCCGCGTCGCTCCCCTGCTCGCAGATGCCCTGCTGCAGAAGCTACCCACCGAACTACAAGACCGAGTGCCGCGACCACTAAGCGCCGCCCTGACGCAAATCGCCGCCGAGATCATCGACGTCGTTCCGGAGTCGATGACCAAGGTGGCACGAGAGGAACTGATCAAGTCGGTTCCGGAATTCTGCGACGTGCCGTTGATGGTCGAGTACAAGATGGACGGCGTGGCGGTCGAGCTCGTGTACGAAGACGGAGTACTCGTGCGCGGTCTCACTCGAGGCGATGGCGTGGAGGGAGAGGTCATCACCGACAACCTTCGCACTCTTGCAACAATCCCACCACGACTCGACCTGAAGCCCGCACCCGCGCTGCTCGAGTTGCGCGGCGAGGTCTACATGCGGACCGCTGCTTTCGAGGCGATGAATGCCGCACGCGACGCCGAAGAGGGACTGTTTGCGAACCCCCGCAACGCCACGTCAGGGGCGTTGCGACAACTCGATCCTCGAATCACGGCTTCGCGACCGCTAGAGATCGTCGTGTACGGCACTGGAGTGCTCACAGGGCTGCGCCGCCCGGCACAATCGGAGCTTCTCGCCAGCTTGCCCGGGTGGGGCTTCCCCCAATCCCCGTTCCAGGTCGCCTGCCACAGTCCCGCCGATGTGCACACTGCCTATCGCCAAGTGCAGGAAGCGCGCGATGACTTGCCGTTCGAAATAGACGGCTTGGTCATCAAGGTGGACGAGCCAGTCTATCAGGAACTATTGGGCACCCGCTCTCGCTCCCCACGCTGGGCTGTCGCGTTCAAGTTCCCAGCCCGGCAGGCAACAACCTCCCTGTTGGACATCGAAGTCCAAGTCGGCCGTTCTGGGCAGCTGACCCCAGTGGCACACCTCGAACCCGTCAATGTCGGCGGAGTCGTCGTGTCGCGAGCAACCCTGCACAACCCGAAGGAGATTGCGCGCAAGGATGTACGGATCGGCGACCGCGTGGTCGTGCAGCGCGCCGGTGACGTGATCCCGGAAGTCGTCAAACCCATCGAGTCGCAACGTGACGGCAGCGAACGCCACTTCACGCTGCCGGAGAGTTGCCCGGCGTGCGGCGCCCCCGTCGACTACCCAGAGGGTGAGATCGTTGCGTTCTGTCGCAACCGCTCGTGCCCCGAACAGGTCAAGGGGCGGCTGGAGCACTTTGCGTCGCGACGCGCGCTGAACATCGAAGGGCTGGGAGAGAAGCTGGTCGAGCAACTCGTGGCAGCGGGGCTGGTAGAAACCCCCTCGGACCTCTACAAGCTCGACGAAGCGGCTCTCGTGGAGCTAGAGCGCATGGGGAAGAAGTCCGCGCAGAATCTGCTCGCCGCGATCGAAGGATCAAAGAGCTTGCCGTTGGCACGAGTGATTCATGCACTTGGTATTCCGAATGTCGGCGAGCACGTAGCCAAAGTGCTCGCCTCTACCTTCCTAGACCTCAATGTGATCGCTACGAGTTCCGCGACAACCCTCGAGGAAATCGACGAAGTCGGTCCGATCATCGCGGCTGGACTGGTCGAGTTCTTCGACAACCCGCAGCACGCGTCTGAACT
Source organism: Planctomycetota bacterium (assembly GCA_039028735.1). Classification (GTDB taxonomy): domain Bacteria; phylum Planctomycetota; class UBA8108; order UBA1146; family JAJFFE01; genus JBCCHQ01. Next base: position 35,676 of record JBCCHQ010000007.1, read on the forward strand.
AGCAGCGCTCCGCGACGCGGGGCTGCGTTTCCAGGACGAAGCTCCGACGGCTCCGCCACCGACCGATGGACCCTGGTCCGGCAAGACCGTTGTCGTAACGGGTAAGCTGGAAGAGATGACTCGAGACGAGGCTCATGCGGCGATCGAGAGTGGTGGCGGCAAGGTGGCCAAGTCGGTCTCGGCCAAGACCGATCTACTGGTCTGCGGTGCAAAGGCCGGCTCGAAGCGCAAGAAGGCCGAGGATCTCGGCATCGAGATCATTGACGAAGCTGCATTCATAGCACAACTCGAGGAGTAACTGATGTCGAAGCAAGGGACCATCGCCGGGCTGCTGATCCGACCGCACGCTGGCGGCCCCATTCAACACGTCGAAGCGATCGACCTGAACCCAGAGGACGGCGTCGTCGGCGACCACACGCCCAGCAGCGTGCGGCAGGTCACGATCTTGTCAGAAGAAGCGTGGCAGGCCGCTACGGCCGAAGTTGGCGCCACGAACCTCGACTGGAGCGAACGCCGCGCCAACATCTTGGTGCGCGGCATCGACCTCCCGGCAACGTTGCAGCAGCCGCTCACGATCGGCGGCTGCCAAGTACAGGTAAAGGGCGAAACGAAGCCTTGTAGCGTCATGGATGAAGCGGCGGCGGGGCTCAAAGACGCACTGAAACCAGACCTTCGCGGCGGCGTCTATGCGGCGGTCGTTAGCGGTGGTACCGTTCGCATCGGTGATACGATCGCGTCGGCCTAGACAGGCTGCCCTGACAGCAACTTCACGAATGCCGTGAGGATCTGCCGATCGTAGGCGCCCTTCTCCTGCAGCATCTCCGTGAGCGCATGGCAGCTGTTCGTGGCCGGTCGATGGGCACGGCGCGTCGTCTGACTATCGAACGAGTTCACGATCCCGGCGATACGAGCTTCGGTCGACAGCTGTTCCGCCGACAGGCCGCGCGGGTAGCCACTGCCGTCGAGTCGCTCATGATGGTTGTTGATCACATCACGCGCGACGTCACCGAACCCCTCCACCTCAGCGACTCGTTCCCAGCCGCGCAGAGGATGCTCATAGACCTCGACCCACTCGTCATCGGTCAAAGGTTCACTCTTCGCCAAGAAGTCACGATCCATCGCCACCTTACCAACGTCATGGAACAGGAGCGCGAGCCCGAGTTCAGCGAGGCGCTTGGGATCATCAATGCCAATGCAACGAGCTAGGCCGACTCCGTACAGACAGACGTGCATCGAGTGCTCGTAGAGGTCGGCGTCTTCTTGCATACAGTTGATGAAGTTCGTGAAGGTCGCATCCTTCTCGCACATCAGTTCGATCGTTGTATCGATGACTTCTTGCACCATCTCTAACGCCTGCTGTGAGGTCGGATCTGCCAATGCTTGTCGCGAGACCAGCGTGCCAATGTCATAGCAATTGCTCGCACGCTGCTCGGCTTCGACTCCTGGATCCTTCAACAGACGCGTCAGCTGTTGCTCGAGATAGGAGATGTATTGCGCTTGGTGTTGGGTCTTGACGAAGAAGTCGCGGGTCCCGAGCGCCTGCAGCGCCGCTTGCTCCTCGAGTTCGAAGAGACGTGCAGAGTCGCGGACGAGGATGTAGCGCTCTTGGATCTTGGAATAGAGGTCGAACGGAAGGCGAGTCTTCGGTACGAACGTCGACAGCGGCACCGCAAAGAAGCCGTCGACGTCTACGCTCGGAGTCGAAGAAGATGAAGAAGATCCTGTGGCCACTTGTGCATCTCTCGGTCTCAGTCCCAACCTGGCGGGCAATGCCGGACGAGGGACCCCCTCAAGACCAATACGCGCGGGCACAGGGTATCGGTAGTTCTTTCTTCGGCAGCGCGCTGGGAGGTTCTTGCGTCCAATCCGAGGACAATCACCTCAGGCAGACCTCTGCGTCTCAGTGCTGATAAAGTGGTCTACCTAAGTGAAGCAATCATATCGCTTGGACGTCAACGGCGGGCCAGGAGCTGCGCCCTCCCGGCCATCGCACGGCTGCACAGAGACACGCAGAACAGCACGTCGGTGCCAACAGCGTCAAAACGACGAGACTCATCAAAGTGCCCGCTGCAGGTTCCACAATCGAGTGCTTGTTCGATGAAGAGGCGCACGCACCGCCCCGATCAAGCCAGCGACAACCGCGTCGCACGCGCCGCTTCGGCGATCGCTTCTTGCCACGGCACTTCGGGACGCTGGGAGTACGCATAGATCACGCCGCGCGATGACGACGGCAGCGCACCGACACCGTCTTGATCGAAGGCCGCCTTCAGATCTTCGGCCTTGCCGCCTTGCGCACCGAGGCCCGGAACCAGCAGGAACGAGTGCGGCGCAGCCGCACGGATCTGCGCGAGCTCTTCCGGATACGTCGCTCCGCTCACCAGCCCAAGAGGACCGTAGCCGGAGGCCGAGACGTACGGACGCGACCACCGCGTTACCGCACGGGCGACACCGAGGTACAGTGGCTCGTCGGCAGAGCGACGATCTTGAAAATCGCCGGCTCCGGGATTCGATGTACGAGCCAGGATGAACAGTCCGCGGCCCCCAGCCACTGCCCGCTCGAGGAACGGCTCCAGCGAATCTTCTCCCAGGTACGGATTCACGGTGAGAGCGTCGACGTAGGGTCCGGGGGTCTCGGGTCGGTCGCCGAGTAGGGCGTCGGCATAGGCGGTCGCAGTGCTACCGATATCACCACGCTTGGCGTCGAGAATCACCGGTACGCCAGCCTTGGCCGCATGCTCGACACACCCTTGCAGCGCTCGCCACCCCCGCCAACCAAAGCGCTCGAAGAACGCCACCTGTGGCTTCACGGCGGCGACATCATTTCGGACGGCGTCGATCACCGCGCGACTGAACTCCAGCAAGGCCTCTTCGGCATCCAGAGACTGTAGCTCTGCCGGAAAGCGTTGAATCACTGGATCAATGCCAACGATCAGGCTGGTCTCGAGGCGTCGTATGCGCGCGAGGATTCGCTCTGCGAACGGCTCGATCGGCGTTTCTGAATCAGAGACACCGAAACTGGATGCTTCAGGATTTGGCATCTACTCCTCCAACTGGGCCATGCGGTCCTGACAAAGTCGTCGATAGCGTTTGAAGTGATCGCGGGCTTGCTTCCAGGACGGATCCAGGCGGCGCTTGGCCGCCGGTGGAATCCCCTGTAGGTGTGCTTCACCGGCCGAGAAACACTCCATTGCCTCCTGGTAGAAGCCGGCGTGATAGAACGAGTCCCCCACGACTTGAAAGCCATTGACTGCTTTCGGTTCGCCATACAGCAACTGATAGAAACGTAGCAATCCTTCGTCATAGGCCTCGGCGACGAAGTCATCGCGGTGCAGAAACAGCGACCGCACCAAGACTGTGTTGTCTTTGTAGTGCGGCAGAATGCGCTCGAGTCGCGCCGTCGCCATCTCGAAGAGGTGCTTGAGCCGGTGCACTTTGATCGGGAACATCTCGTGCACCTCGTCGAGGATCGTGTTGAGTTCCTCCCAGTCAATGTCTGGGGCGGCGGGGTCGTAGGTGAGCACGTTGTAGTGCTCTTCCTTCAGAATGCTGATCTCGTGGAAGATGTCGTTGAGAAGTCGATCGAGGAAGTCGGTCGAATCATCGCCTCGAAAGAGGGAATGGCTGCCATCCTTGAGCGGCAATAGGTGATCGTCGCGGACCGTCTCCAGCTCTTTGAAGTGCAGGAGACGCGAGAGTTCTTCGGGACCGAGGCGAATCTGCTCTCGCGGCAGCCCCAGCTGCTCAACATAGTCGTGTACCTGCCGCTCGTAGTTATCGTGCTCGTCCTTGTAGATGCGACGGGAGCGGTAGAAATGCTCGACGATTACCCAAATGTGCGGGGTCGACGGTTCCACGTGCATAGCTGCTCCTCAGCGTGTCTGCATTCGGCACCAGCGCGTCAACTGGCGGCACACTCGACGCCGCTGAGGAAGTTGCGCAGTAGCTGATCCCCGGCGGGCGTCATGAACGACTCTGGGTGAAACTGTACTCCCCAAGTCGCTTCTCCGGGAGCCCCAAAACCCATCAAAGTGCCATCTTCTGTCCAAGCCACGCGACGCAATCGGTCTTCGCCGCCGCGCACGACCAGCGAATGATAGCGAGCCGCCGGAAACGGCGAGGGCATGGCGGCGAAGATGCCAACGCCATCGTGGTGAATCAGAGATGGTTTCCCATGCACGGGCGTACCCGGCTCGACGGTCGCGCCCAACAACTCAGCGATCATTTGGTGCCCGAGGCAGACGCCCAAGATCGGGATCTTGCCGCGGAACTCCCGGAACGCGGCCCGGGAGACCCCCGTTCCGGACGGTCCACCTGGCCCCGGGGAAATCACCAGGGAATCGGGCGCGAGGTCGCGCAGTTGCGAGACGGTGACTTTGTCGTTCAAGAAGACTTCGACGATGGCGCCCAGGACCTGAAAGCGCTGGGCGACGTTGTAGGTGAACGAGTCGTAGTTGTCGATGATGACGACTCGCGTCACTCCTTGGCTCCGCTCACCTCAGGGATCGGCAGCGACAACCATGCCTGCAGCGCAGCGGCGAATCCTGTCGGCAGTGGATCCGGATAGGTGGCTGCGACCGAAACCTCCTCCGACACCTGCCCGCTGGCCGGCGCCGGCAGGCGACGGGCGCGCAACTCCGCATCGATCCCCGGGAGTCCGTGCCAGCGAGCCCGCGGCAGCTTTGGGCGTAGCGTCGCAACGAACGCTGCGACTTCCGGGTCTTCCTCCCCCCACACGACGAACAACGGCCGTTCCCGAAGCCTCGACACCATCGCTCGCAGCCCGGCATCACTGAGCTCCCAGCGCTCTGGGTGGACCAAGATCACTCGCGAGAAGCGCTCGGCGGACGTCGAATAGAGGGCCACGAAGCGATGGAGCGCACGCCCGTGCAGCACCAGCGTGCGCGAGCCGGGGTCGCGCATCGCAGCGCTGATCGCCGCGTCGGCGTTGCGCCCAGCCGGGGCGGCGACAGGATACATAGCCACCCCGTGTGGCACGAGTTCGAACAGGAGACGATTGACCAGCCGCCGATCGCGCTGTTGGTCCGCGTGGATCCAGACCAGCGGATCGATACTGCCTTCTACACTGCCCCGCAGCCGCCGCCGCAGCGGAGTTTGATCGATTGCTGCGCCCATGCTGCCGGGGTTCGCTCCCAGATGATAGGCGACTGATCGGTGGACACCATTGCCCCAGACCCGAACGCAGTGGACCAGCGAACGTGACTCATCAAACCACAGATCCAGCTGTATTCGCCGTGAGTCAGCAACTTCGATGCGTAGCTGCGTTGTCTCGAGAGGGCCGGTTGCGAGCTGAAGCACTTCGGTCTGGACCACTTGGCTACTGAACTTGCGCACGGCGCGCAGCGACGGAACGATCGCTTCGACGGTTCGCGGTTCGCTTTCCGGCTGGCGTGGAATCGTGTCGGGGTACAGATACCGGACCAACTCTTGCAACGAGTACATCAGCTCCTCGTCGACAACGACTGGCGAGGGCATCCGTTCGGGGATGTGATGGCCGGCCCGCGCCAAAGGGCCGCCCAGTTCGACGCGGACAGCATCCCCCCGTATCTCGATGGCGACGCTGCTCCCAGGGTGTGGCGTACCGCGATAGCGAAAGGTGTCCTTGCCGTACGTGAACTGCGTCTTGCGATAGCCAGGTAGCAGAGTCTCACTATTGAGCAGGACGGTACCCAAGTGCGACTGCACGGTGACCGTTCGCGTCTCCTCATCGGTTCTCTCCGCGACCTCTTCGAGGAACGTGTTGAGATTGCCGCGTTCGCGGTCACCGAGGAGGGAGCGTCCGCCCCAGACCTGAGGCTGATCGGCCAGGGCCAGCGGCGGTTCTGCCGCAGAGTCCCCGGACTTCGTCAGTGGCCGGCAACCCGCTACGGTGAGCACGACCAGCAGTAGCGTGCAGAATCTGCGCAACAGAAACTCCCCTTCTCGTTGGCTCCGCGCCGGTCCGCTGCCTGGCTTGCCGGCTGTGGGACCTCTCCTTGATAATCTTCGTCTGCTCGAAGCCAGCTCCCGCGCTCGCCTTTTGTGTACTCGAGTCGGGCACGCCGTCCCGATTTGGAACGGCATCCAGCACCCAGCCCGGAGGCCTCCCCGACGGCTGCTGTCGTTAATGTGCCCCACACAACGATTTCCCACAACCCCGACAATCGGCACCGAGGCCGATCCGCCGCCCAAATCCCGGCCCGCTGGTTGCCTCTTGTCCCTATGGAAGACAGGAGGTTCGAATGAACAGAACAAGTTTCCTACTCACGCTGCTCGCAATCGGGTTGCTGACAGGATGTGAGCGGAGCCGCGCGAACGTCAGTAGCGTTACGCCGGCGAACGGTGAGACCACGGCAACGCAAATGGTCCAGGTCGAGTTCGACCGCTCGATGGAAGGCACCACGATCACGAACGAGACCTTTCAGGTCACCGGTTCTGAAACCGGCGAGCTGACCGGCTTGGTCGTGTACGATCCGGACACCAACACGGCGACGTTCGCGATCCTCCAGCCGCTGACGGTCGGCGAGACCGTCACGATCGCGCTCTCAGGCTCGATCAAGTCAACCAGCGACAAGAAACTCGATCCGTTTCGCTCGACGTTCACCGTCGCTGCTCCAGACAACACACCAGACCCGGATCCAACCCCGGATCCTGACCCAACCCCGACTCCGACCCCGGGTGAGTTCGTCCTCCAGGGCATGACGCCGTCGATCGAGGCGACCGACGCACCGCGCCTGACGGCCGTCTCGCTGCACTTCACCGATACCGTGAATCCGTTCTCCGTGGTTGCGGAAGCCGTCCGTATCGAAGGCGATCGCAGCGGTGCGCGCAGCGTCACGTTCGACAACTTGTTCGGTGGCACCGGCGACGTGCGAGCGCTCGTCGATCGCTCGTTCCTCCCGGGAGAACGAATCACCGTCGCGAGTCGAGACCTGAACTCGATCGATAGTGTCGTCGCTGATTCAGCGCTGTTGAGCTTCACGGTCCAGAACAACCCGTCGCAATGGCCGGTGGCGCCGCTGGCGTCGGCGGTCCACGATCCCGGAACCGCGACCCTTCTGTTCCTCGACGTCGACAACGACGGTCGCGACGAGTGGGGCGTTCTCGAAGCCGACGGCAGCATGTTCTTCCAAGAGATCGATAGCACGACACCGGAAACGGCTCGCTCGTTCGACCTGGCCGAAGCCGTCCGCGACGTGGCCACCGGTGACTTCGACGGCGACGGCTTCATCGACGTCGCGGCGCTCAACGCGTCGGGCAACCGCATTCTGCTACTGCGCGGCGCCGACAACGACGGCTGGCTGCAACTGCCGGAGACGATCGACCTCGGTGCCTTCAGCGCTGCCACACTCGGTAGCGGCCACTTCGACGGCGACGGTCTCCGCGACCTGTTCCTCGCACCAGTGACTGCCGCTGACGGTGGTCGGATTCTCTGGGGCGCGACGACGGCGCCGCTGACGGAGCAGACGGCGCTGAGCACGCTGCCGGCTGCCGCACCAGCAGTCGCTGCCGACTTCAACGGCGACGACCTCGTCGACCTGGCTTGCGCCCTCAACGACGGCTCCGTGCAGATCCAGCTGGGTGACGATAGCCGGACCTTCACGACCGGCACGAACGTCGTCTTGGCCACGGCGGCCCGCGAGCTGTCACTGGCCAGCATGAACAGCGACGACCTCAGCGACCTCGTTTGTCGAGGCGCTGCGGGAGCCAGCCTGCTGATCGCCAACGGCGACGGCACTTTCACCGAGCGCATGCTGCCGATCGGCGCCCACACAGCCGGGAGCACGATCGTCGACTGGGACGGTGACGGCTTGCTGGATATCTTGGCTCCGGTCGCCGGCGTCCCGGCAGTCGACTTGTTCCCGGGCCTCGGCGACGGCACTTTCGACAACGTGGTCCGCTTCGCGACCGACGACACTGTCACGGCAATCTCGGTCGGCGACGTCGACGGCGACGGCGCCCTCGACGCCGGGTTGATCCTCGCGGACCGCACGTGGCAAGTTGGCTCCGACACGCCGCCGCCACCACCCGCCTCGAGCGATCACGTCTACGTGTCCGACGTCACCGCCGCCGCTGGCGACACCGGCGTCGCCTTCGAGGTGCTCTCCGACACGACGGTGACTGCCGAGGGATACACCGTCGTGATCCAGTTCGATCCAACGATCGTCCAGATCGACGACTTCAGCATTGCCGGTAGCGACGCGGAAGCGGCGGGCGCCGAGTTCGAGATCCCGCAGGTCAACAACGTCGAGGGCTTTGCAATCTTGGCAGCGATCATGGACTTCATGCCGCCGTACGACGGTCAATCCTTGCCCGCCATGACCGGCCAGAGCCTGGTCGTCGGATCGCTCACCGTGGCTGTCGACGCCCCGGCGGGCACCAGTGACCTGGCTGCGGTCAACGGGCTGGGCTCGCCACCGGCAACGAACTCGTTCGTCGTCGCTGGGCAGTCGCTGCTGCCGACGCTCGGCACTGGCACCCTGACTATTCCAGGAGCCACTCCACCACCGCCTCCCGTCAACGAGCCGACCTTCATCCGCGGCGACGCCAACTTCGACGGTAGCGTTGACGTCTCCGACGTCTCGAAGATCAGCCTCTACCTGTTCGAGGGTGGTAGCCCGCCGCCGTGCTTCGACGCAGCCGACGCCAACGACGACGGCTCGGTCAACATCAGCGACTCTTCGTTCCTCTACTCCTACCTGTTCAGCGGCGGAACCGAGCCGCCGGCGCCGTTCTCGGCCGCCGGCGTCGATCCGACGGCGGACGGATTGGGCTGCGACGGCTAGAAGATCAACGAACACATAAGCCGAGGGGGCCTGTCTTCCAAACAACCCCTCGGCCACAACAAAGTGAGGGGGCTGACTCTACGGAGTCGGCCCCCTCTTTCTTTGCTACCTTTGCGCCTGCCAAACCTGTACTCCGACCGCGAATCCTCTACCATCGAGGTCCGAGCGAAGGAGGCTCGCCATGACGGAACGCAAACCGATCGGCGACACTTGGGAGTCGTGGGTGGATCGACAAGTGCGGGAGGCCACCGAGCGCGGCGCTTTCGACGATCTCGCTGGCGCCGGCAAGCCGATCCAGGGACTCGACGAACCCTACAATTCGAACTGGTGGCTGCAGCGCTTCCTGCAGCGCGAAGGGCTTTCCATCCTGCCCGACACGCTGCAGCTCGGACGTTTCGTCGAAGACGAGAAGAAGCGCATTAACAAGCTACACGCCGAGACCACGGTTCGCCGGGAACTCGATTCCCTCAACGCGACCATAAGAGAGCAACTCGCACAGGCGACGTCGGGCCCGTCATCACGCACGACCACTGTCGATGTCGAACGCTTTGTTGCCGCGTGGCGCGCCAATCGGGAGGAACCGTGATTCGACCAATCCGCCACAGAGCCAAGACGCTCTGTACAGTGATCTCGCTGCTGTGCCTCGCTGCCTGTGCGCCCCCCGCACAGAGACAACAGACGCAAGGCTCGCCGCGCCCTGTCAAAGGAGTCGCGATCGTCGAGCTCGAGGCACCCAAGGGTGCGCTCGTCATCGCAGGTGGCGGCAAGCTACCAGACTCGATCCGACGGGAAGCGATCGCCCTAGCTGGGGGTCCTCACTGCAACGTCGTCATCGTCTCGCAAGCTTCTCGATCGACCGACGCCGGTGCGAAGAATGCGGCCGTCTTTGCACAGCTAGGTTGCGCCCACGTTCGCGTTCTGAACCTCGAGAACGAACGCACGGCACTGGAGCTTCTCGCCAACGCTGACTTGATCTGGATCAGTGGTGGCAGTCAGAACCGGTTGATGGAAGCACTCCCACCATCGCTCGAAGCTGCGGTGAGAGCTCGCTACACGCACGGTGGAGTCGTTGGTGGTACCAGCGCCGGGGCTGCAGTCATGTCGCAGCAAATGATCACCGGAAAAGCCAACCTCAAAGCGCTCCGCTCTGGCACAACCGAACTGGCCCCGGGTCTCGCACTCTACCCGGGCGCGATCGTCGACCAGCACTTCCACCGCCGCCAGCGACACAACCGCCTGCTGTCGGCTGTCCTGGATCATCCATCGCTGCTGGGCATCGGCATCGACGAGGGTACCGCCATCGTCGTGCGCGCGGGCCAGCTCCGCGTGGTGGGAGACTCGAACGTGCTGATCATCGATGCTCGTCAGGCCGTTGTTCCAACAGTGGCAGCTGCGGCACCGCTCGCCGCCGAGAACGTGCGCATCGACTTGCTACGCGCCGGCATGACGATGTCGCTAGCCCCACCCAGCGAGTAGGCCAGCACTCGTTAGGGCTACTCGCCGTCGTCCCAGATCGAAACGTCGAAACGTCCGGACGCATCGGCAGCCCCGCGGTACATGCCAGTCGTGTTGAAGACCAGAGCGATCTCACCCGTACGAGAAACGACGATGACACCGCCATCACCGGGTGCCAGCTTGCGTAAGACAACTTCCTCTGCGGCCGCTTGCGCACTGAGCCCGCGATACTCGACGAGCGCAGCAATGTCACGCGCCACGGTGTGCCGAATGAACTCTTCGCCGGTCCCCGTGCACGAAACGGCGCAACTGCGATTGTTGGCGTACGTGCCGGCACCGATCACCGGAGAATCCCCCACTCGCCCAAACCGTTTATTCGTCAACCCCCCGGTCGATGTCGCTGCTGCCAGGTTGCCGCGCTGGTCGAGGGCGACCGCGCCGACCGTACCGCGCTCGCGCGTGTCATCACGCTGCTTCGCACGCTCGCGCTCTTGCGCCCGCTGCCACTGCTTGCGGCGGTGCTCGACATCGAGTTCGTGCGGATCGATAACGTCGAAGCCGGCGACGCGCGCATACTCCTCGGCGCCGATCGACGCAAACATCACATGGCGACTTTCGTCCATGACATGGCGCGCGAGCAAGATTGGGTTGCGCACGGTTCGAATCCCGGCAACAGCCCCGCACGCAAGAGTCTCCCCATCCATGATCGAGGCATCGAGTTCGTGGTCACCAGCGCTCGTGAATACGGCGCCCACTCCAGCATTGAAGTGCGGGTCATTCTCCAACAGCTCAACAACCTGCTGCACAGCGTCCAAACTCGTGCCGCCATCACGCAGGACCGCGACGCCGCGCGCAAGCGCACGCCGCAGCGCATCGCGACGCACTTCGGCGCCCGGTGCGTCGCGATCGATGACGCCAGCACCGCCATGAATAGCAATTGCGTAGTGACCTGCACGCGCGCCAGAGAGACGGTTGCCAACAACGCCACAGCCGACCAAGGTTGAGAGAGCAACCGCGACAATGACGATGCGTACGACTACGCTTCCATACGGATTCATCGACGTTCTCCTGCTGCTGACCTAGTTCACGGTTTCGCCGGGACCGCGACGTTGACTTCGCCCATCAGGTCTGGTGTCCGATCCGCCTTCTCGTAGTAACCAGCGAATTCACGCACCTCCGGCGTGTCCCAAGCCAACAGCTCCGCTGCGAACCGCGAGCCCAGGACTTGATGGAGCAGCGTCACCTCGATGGCCAGTCGCTGCCCGTCGGGAACTGCGACCTCATACCGAGTCGTATCCTGCCCGCCGACAAAATCCGTGTCGCCGCCCAAACCTGCCGGTGCGGTGGCCTTGGCATCGGGATGGTCTGGCCGCCAGCCGCGCGGCAGCAGGCGATTGTCTTTCAGGTAACTTGCTGCCTGCATTAGGCTGTACGTCACCTTCCCGTCGAGGTCGCCGAGAATCGCCTCGAAGATCTGCACTTGCTCGTCACTGCGCACGACGTCGTAGTGCGGCTGGTAGCCGGCACCGCGCCGTTCCGTGGCGAGGAGCTTGCCACTGCGGTCCACCAACGCGCCGTTTCCGTCGTGTCCACCGGATCGAAACAGAACTGTCTCGTCGCGGTCCTTGATCACGACCCGCAGCCACGTACGCCGCGTCGGATGGGCGCTCGGGAGTTTGTGCCCGGCGAGGTTCTCCACCTTCACGCCGAAACGGAGCTTGCCCGCCGCGCGGCTCACATCCACCACGGACACGCGCGCGCTACGCTCTCGCAGCTGCTCTTTGGCAGCCTCGATCGTGGCATTGAACGCGTAGGCCGGCGTGCCAACTCCCAAGGCCTTCGCGTTGTCGCGGAGAATCGCCGGTATCAACGTGTTGCCACCCACGAACACGTGGCGACTGAAAGAGTCTCGCGGCGCCAGCCCCCCGAAATCACGCCCCGCGGGGTTGCGCGCGATCCGCGTCCGTATTTTGACGCCATCGGCTCCCTTCTGCGGCATGTGACACTGTTGGCAAGTACGGGCTTCCGGACTCGGCGATGCAACCTCGTCGTTGTAGATCGAGTTGCGCCACTCGAGGTAGGGAGTCTGCTCGGGGAATTCGATATCGTGTTCGTTGCCATCTTTATCGAGCGGCTTTGTGAACAGCGTGTGGCACGTGGCGCACAAAGAAGACTTGCTGATGTGCGCACCTTGTTCCGGGGTGAAGCCGCCGCTGAAGTTCACCATGGGGCCTCCTCTGGGTTGCGCATGCGGTCCGTAGATGCGCTTGCCGGGGAAGATATCGAAGCCGCCGCTGAAGCTCTCGGGAGTACCGAGGTTCTTGGGGTCGATCTGGTGACAGGCAGTGCACGACACTCCATCGAGGGCCAGCTGGTGATTCGGCGCGTCCTTGTTGTAGAGAACATCCATGCTGATACTCGACAACGAGTGCTGGCGCTCAGCAGCAGCCATAGGAGAGTGGCAGCGTAGGCACTTCGCCTCGATCGCAGCACGACGCGTTGGGTTCGCTGCAACTTCTACGGAGACGGCGGCTCGCCACAACGGGTCCCGAGCCGCGTGCGCCATCATCGTCGAGTCCCAAAGGTTGAACGGAGCAACCGGAGAATGTTCGGCGTCGCGCATCGCGTTGGATTGCGCGGTATTGCTGTGGCAGTAGGCACAGACGAGCGACGTGGCAAAGCACTCGTCGACCATCGCAACGCCTTCGGACAACTTCCGTTTGGCAGACTCTTTGTCTTTTTCTTCCTGCTTCTGCGCAGCACCGGCGTTGGGCGCCGCAGCGCCGTCTTGCGGTGCCGCCGTGGCGCGAACGATCGCAACTCCGGCAACAAGGGCAACGAGGACTACGGTGAAGAGCAGCGTGAGTTGCGTTGGATAACTTTTGCAGGACATCGGGATTTCTCGCTCGCTTGGTAACTCGCTATGCGGCATGCCGCAAGCCTCGACTCATTCGTCCGTGCTGCAAGCGCAGTCGGACGAGGTGTGTCGCAAGGCGATCGCGACCGTTGGAAGGGTGTGATTATGCACGCGAGAGCGCGACTGGCTATCCCGCAGGCTCGCTAGTTTCGGAGGTTTCTGCCCCGCGCCCCCAATGGCGATAGAGGCCGATGAAGCTGACCAAGAGCCAGAAACCCTCGACGACGGCCGCGCCCGGATTGAAGTCATAGTAGAGCGAGACCAAGATCAACGCTGCACCCACCGCATTGGCCAGCGAGTAGCTGGGCGCACGATGACTGACCTTGCCCAACTGCAACAGTAGGTATGCCCCGACGATCAGTGCCGCGCCGATCGCCCCGAGAGTGTTTGGCAACAACGAGTGCCCCCTTTCTGACCTACTCGGCGAGCGCTTCGTCAAGGAGTGGCAAGAGTTCCGGGGCACGGCCACACCCAGCCCGTAGCGCGGCCGTGACCAGCGCCACGCGGGCCCGCACACGATTCTGGTGCTGGAGCAGGAACTCGGCTACTGCAGCCGCTTCCTCGCCGCGTCCGGCCGCCAACAGCGCAGCGTAGCGGCGAGCAGCCACATCCTCGGCGGCGCGGTCACGGCGCTCGTCGAGCGACCGCGCGCGGTCTCGCTCGTCCTTGGCCATCGGCAGCATCGGCACAGCTCCCCCCTGTCCCTTCTTCATGCGAGCGAGCGCACCGCGCCAATCGACATGGATCGCAAGCCCCTGGACGGGAGCGCTGAGGCAGTGTCCCGCAGCACCCCAAGCCTCCGCAGCGACGAGCGTCCGAAACAAGACCAGTCCACCGGACCGCAACAGCGCCGTGCCCACGTCACTGCTGCCGGCTCCGTCCCCTAGCGACTGGTTCGTCGCCGAGGCACTGCGGCGGCTCACCTGCCTCGCAATCGCCTCGGCCCACGCGACGACGGCTACATCGTTGGCGAGCGTGCGCTGCAGCAGCACCCAATCGACAACCGCGTGGCCGGGGATGGGAGACGTGACCTGATCGGGGTGCAGCGTTGCCGCTACGGCCAGCAGAGAATCGCGCAGCAAGGGATGTTGTTCCAGCAACACTCGCGTTGCCGCGAGCAGCTTGCGGAAGGTCTCCGCCCCTGCTTCCTGCGAACGCCAACGACTGTGCGTGTTCCATAGTTGCAAACAGAGACGACGCGCGGCCGGCAAGAGATCCGTTCCGACGAGGTCCACGTCCGTCAGGTCTCGCAGAAGATCGACACACACAACCGATGTCACATCGTCTTGCAACGCCCGCAGGCGAGTTCGCAACGGGTCGAGCCTTGTATTCCCAGCTGCAAGCGCTGTCAGCCAAGCGCGCACGAAAGTCGCATCGCGATACCCGACGACCCGATCGAGCTCGATGCCTTTTCGAAAGACCAGGATCGTCGGGTAGACTTTGATCCCCAGCTCTACGACCAGTGGTCGGTGGTCGTCCATGTCCAGCTGAATCGCGACTGCGTGCGCGCGCAGCCACCCCACCAACTCAGGATCGACCCAAGTCGTCTCGTCCATCTGCTTGCACGGCCCACACCGGCTGGTCATCGCGTCCAGTACCAGCAGTCGATCCTGCGCCGTAGCCAGCTTGCGCGCGGCTGCGAAGTCGACCTGCGCAAAGACTGCGGGCGGGGCAGCAAAGCACGGCGTGGGGCTCCCGAGGAGCGCAACCCCGCAAGCCAATGCACAGAAGCGCCGCCAAGTTCCTCGTCCCATTCCCTCTTCTCCTCTGTTGCCAGAGGCGCATGGTGCGCGGTTCCGGCACCGCAGTAAAGTGCAGATGAGAGAGTGAACAAGACGCCACAGCCTAGCGGTCTGGCGGTTGCTACGATTTCTTCTTCAGGCGTCTGAGCGTCGTACGAGCGCGGTCGGCGGCGGCGAGCCCCTTGAATTCACTGGCGAGCTTCTTCAAGTGCCGCAGCGCCGCGGCGCGATCGGACTCGATCAACGCTTCCGACTCTTGGAGGCGCTTCTCGGCGAGCGCTTGCAGCCGTTCCTTCGCCGCCAACGCCCGGTCGAGCACGGCTCCCGGGTGTTGGATCTTCTCGATGGCCAAGATCGCCTTCACCGCCTTGGCATGCTTCTCACGGGCAAGCGCATGCTCCAAGTCGGCATCCGCTTTGAGAAGCTTGCGATAAGCAGCACTCAGCCGCGGCTTGATGTCAGCGAGCGCTCGCTTGGAGTGCTCGAGGAAGAACTTCGCCATTGCCGGGGGGAATGGGACTGCGTCCCCAACGAAACCAATCTGCATACCGACGGCGTCCCCTGCTGGATTCAGAAAGCGCAGGTACGGATGTTGGCGCCGCATCTTGTGCCGATCGTAGCGCCGCGCGACTTCGGTCCCAGATTCACTCGCACCATCGATCGCGACCAAGACGAAACTCTCGAGCCGGGCGCGCACGCGCTGCTGTCGGAGGATCCATTCGCCCAGGAGCTCGGTGCGCGCATCGTCGTGGTAGGCAACGAACAGCAGGATCGGGCGACCTGAGAAGCGCGCTTCTGTCAGGCCAGCGTCCATCCCCGACAGATAGTTTGCTGTGCCCAGTAGCTGCTGCCATCGCTGGTCACTCTCTGAGCTCTCGTTCGGCGTCTCTTGGGCGCTGGCGACCTCGGTGAAGGCGGCCCCACACAACAGAGCCCCAGCAGAGAAGATCAATCCGACACATATCGACGCGAGCATCGCGCGGAGACAGCCGGGCCAAGTCGCAACAGAGTCCGCAGAAGAATGCAGCATCCTGATTCCCCTCCCAGATCCCAAGACCAAGAAACGAGCACGGCCAAGAAACGAGCACGCCAAGAAACGAGCGCGGCTGGAAGAAGCAAGCGACGCTCCACAGGCTCGATCTGGCGCGGCAATCTCGGGAGAGGCGGCTACAGGGCACGGAGACGGCAAATCACCCTTGCAGCCAGTGTAAGGTGCGGTTGCCGTTGTAAAGCCAGGGCAACGCTTTCAAAGGTGCGCCTTCAGGTGTGCGCTCACGGACTTGAGCTCACGGACACGCCGTTCAACAACTCGGCGGCCTTTACCACGCTCGGGCAGTCCCTTGGGCGCAGCTTCGGTCGCGGCGCACAGCGGCTTACGACTTGAGCTGCTTCTTCACCCAAGCGGGATCGAGCTTGCCGGTCATCGTGATCTTGAAGATGAAACCATTGATGGTGCCACGCCAGGCAAGTCCGAGCTGCCCAGGTTGTGCCTTCCTGACGAACTTCGGATCATTCGCGGTATCGGCGGCACGACGGTCGTTGCGCAGCGCAGTCAGAACCTTGTTCTTGATCTCCAAGCCGAAACTGAAGCGGTTCTGCACGCTGGCTACGGGGAAGCGAGCCGGGATCGGCTTCGCCGCCAGCTTCACGTTGGGCTTCAGCTTCACGCATTGCTGTCCAAGATTGGCCCCATAGAGCTTCTTGCCTTTGTGCGGCAGGAACACCGCGGCCAGAACATCACCCTTCTTGACTGCGGACATCGACAGGTACTCGGCCTCCATGCGCGCCTCGGTCCAGCGAGCCTTGTGCAGCCAAACTCCTTGGTCGGCGATGATCAGGCCATCTTCAACCGTGTTCCAGGTGCCCTCGAGGCCACGCGACCAGCGGATGCGTTGCTTCGTCTTCTCCATGGGAGGGCTGAACGCTTCGGTCAAACTAGCGTCCTTGGTGGTGAAGTCGTACGTCGCCGTGACGGTACCGTCGCCCGCGACTTCGAACGACGATGCGCCGAAGATCGATTTCAGTCGGGCGACCTCATCGAGAGTCAGTGCGACCGGCACCGCAGCCTTTGCCTTCTCGTCGGTCACGTCATCGGCTTGGCCGACCGCCGGAACTGCCAACCAAACAAGCATGATTAGAAAGAGCCTCATCCCGCCTCCTCCTTCAAGAAACCTCCCGCTGTGCCGCAAGCGCGGCGTTCCACTTCCGCCGCTGCGTAGGCAATTGCTGTTCCGAGACGGCTCTCCACCGCCAAAAAGCTGTGCCAAGTGCAAGTAAGGCAAGCAATTGCAGAAGGCGCCCCCGCTTCCTTGCCAGTCCGTTGGCAACCACACATGCGGTGTTGTTCACCGCAACCAGGTGCACAGTCTGTGCAACGAACGCACAACGCAGCGCAGCACGCGACTAAACAATGCGAACCGCGCACGCCTCAGACCGGGCGCCGTGAGTGAAGTTCCCTAGCAGGGCGAAACAGACGGGCAAACCGCGCAACACGATCGACCGCGCGTTCTCGGAAGTTGCCTACGGGCAGCTCGCGAACGCAGCGCAAGTGAGGGCGCTCGCTGAGGGGTCGGCGCCACAGAGGAGCGGCTCCGGGAGGGCAATCGGCGGTGTGGCAAACAGCGCGTTCAGCAACGCCACGGCATCGGTCAGGTTCAGCGTTCCATCGTCATTGCCGTCGCACGCGTCTTCACAACTCAATGTCGGAGGCGCCCCTGTCGGAAACAAGTACGACAGCAAGAAGATCGGATCTGCGATGTTGAAGCTGCCCATTGCGTCGCAATTGCCCCGTTCGAATTGCGGCGACATCTGACTATTGACGAACGCGAGTCCCTTGGCCGTGTGGTCTAGCGGCCCTACTAGCGTGACGAAGCCCGACGGCGTAATCGTAACGAACTCGTCGCTGAGCGTCGTTACGAGGAACGAGTCGGCGCCAACATCGTAGGTCATCCCCAGAGCCTCGTCGTAACCGAAGCCGGTCAACGGCACCGGCGTGATCAGGCCGGTCGCGAGATCGATGGATTCGAAGACCGGCGGTGCGGCGCCCGAACTGAGGCCAGACGCATGGTAGAGCAAGCCGCTACTCGTGTTGTAGGCAATCGTCTCACCATCCGAACCGTTGCCCAGCGCGAAGACGAACGTCGGTACAGCGGTCGTGAGATCGATCGTGAACAGCGACTCCGGCTGCACGGCACCATCGCCAGTGACGCCGTACAGAACTCCACCGCTATCGAACGCAATGCCGGCGAAGTTGTCACCGAGGAGCCCGATCAGCGTCGTCGCGCCGGTCGCTGGGTCGATCAGCCCCAGTTGGCGGTCGCCTCCCTGTGGGCGGATGATCCCGTACATGACGCCTGTCGTGGGGTGTACGGCAATGCCGTTGGCCTGCATGACCGTACCGGTCGCGATGGTCAGCGGCACGGAGAACAGCGTAGCTCCGGTCGTCGGCTGAATCTGGCGCAGCAGATTGTCGTCCCGTGACACCGAGTACAGAACAGGCTGGGCAGCACACGGCAGCGCGAACAGAAACAAGAAACTCAAACACGTTCCCCAGCGTGTTGCTCGCATCAAGACTCTCCTCGGAAAAGTGGCGTTGGACTTCAGACGCCGGGACGATAGCGGTTCGCAGGCGCAGACGCAACGCGGGCCGCAAAGGCGACAGCGTGTTCTTGTGGAGGATCGTCACTGCCACCAAGGTCGAAGCAGACGCCGATCGGCGTCAAAGGTGCTCCCAAGATTCGCGCGGAAGATCACCGAGCACCACTGCGCTGAATCGCGCCAGCATCGCTGCCTACGGGATGCGGCGCGAGGGGCCGTCGAGCAAGCCCCTAGCAGCTCGGGTACATGTCGCAAGTCAGCATGTCTGCCGTGGGGTCGACATCACAGGCGCCGATCGGCGCCGGCGGCGCCACCCCTGCTGCGAACAGGTATTGGAGCAGCGCGACTGGATCCGTGATGTTGACGAAGCCATCATCGTCGGCATCGCAGGCACTCTCACACAGAATGGTATCGCTGAGGAACAAGTACTGCAGCGACTTGACCGCGTCTGTGATGTTCGTCGTGCCATCGGCGTCGCAGTCGCCGCGCTCGAACGGCGTCCCGAGGATCGGCGGAAGGATCACACACGACACCGCGGTGATTGCGATGTCGACCGAGAACGCGTCGTTCGTGCCATCCCCGTCGAGATCAACGTCGGGGTTCGTACCGAAGAAGATCAACAAGTCGAGCAGCGAACCGGGGATGAGGCCTGGGTTGTCGATTTGGTCCAACAGCACGGCCGGCACAGCACCGCCTTGAATCGGATCGCTTGTGAACGACGCACCATTGGGCGCGATCGTCCCCTCGAGCAACACTCCGGTCAGCGAGATGCCAACGGCGCCGAGCAGGTCCAACGTGGCGGGGCCAGCCACCAGATCCCCCGCCGTGATGCTACCGGGCGTGAAGACGACGACGGGCGTGCCATCTGGGTTCACCGACATCGCATCGATCATGAATGGCTCGGTACCGCTGAAGTCGTCCGCGGGGTCCATGTCGAGATCGAGTCCGGTGTAGGTGGCGACCTCTACCATGGGGTCGTTCTGCACAGTCGGATCGTCGAGGTCACGAATCTCGAGCAACGTGCGGGCCGTACCATCGGCGATCGCCGTGCCGATGATCGGGTTCAGAACCAGACCGATTACGGCCAGCTGGCCACCGACGACATCGATCCCATCAACGACCAGGCCGGTCGAGGTCGAGGTGGTTTGGGCGGATGCAGCCGGCGTCACACCCAGACACAGACAGATAGCAGTGACCACAACGGCACAGGGCAGTCCAGACATCGGGAATCCTCTCTCGGCGCAGCGCTCGTTTTGTCTAGGTTCCGGAAAGCCGGATTGTACCAGAGGTGCCGCCGGGGTGCGCCCTGGCCGGGCACCCAGCGCGCAAAACATCGTATTCTTGGATTGGAGGGAGAAACCCAAGACCAAGAGCCAGCCTCATGCGCCTCCAACTCCGCACCCCCCTGCTACTTTCGGCCCTCCTGGTCGCCGCCACCCCACTCCCCACGAGCGCCGACTGGGTCGAACTCGCCAGCGGCTCCCGCTTCTACGGCCAGATCATCGAGCAGAACGACGCCTCTGTCGTCATTGCGTCGCAGGGGGAGCAGTTCCGCTTCCCTCTCGACCAAGTGCGCACCTTCCACCGCGACCAGGCTCCGGCCGCGGCGGGCCCTGCCTACCAAACCCGGATCTGGGGGGCCATTGAGAGCCGCGTCCCAAGCAGTTTCGTCGAGCTGGAGCGGGACCGGCCCGCATTTGGTTCCAGCGGCCATTTGGTGGCCCTGTACGAAGAAGCGGCAACCGGCTCTCTCATCTCCGTAGTCCGGTCGGGGCGCCCCTTTGGCGCGCGCGATTTCAACGCCGCAGCCCAGGCCCTCTCCGCCCATCTCCAGCGCAACCGGCAGCTCGACCAGGAGCGCTGGGAGCGGCAGTCCTGGCACGGTCACCCCGCCTTGACGGCAGAGCTCTCGAGCCGTGATAACCTAAATCGCGTAAGATACTTACAGAGTTGGATCGAGACCGCTCCGGGCACCGTCTACTGCGTGTCTGTCGTCGTTCCCGAGGGCGAGTTCCTGCTGTCGACCGACCACTATCGCCACATCCTGGGCACGCTTCGCCCGCATACCCCCACGCAGTGAGCCGCCGCCTCGATGGCAATTGGGGGGAACGCTGCGGAACACCTGTGGATAACTCTCCACGCCCCTGGGACACCAACTCAAGTCCTTTCCCTACCTTAGCTTGCTCTAACTCACTTTGACCAAGTGTTGGTCATTGAACCGTTCGGCGACGCAAGATATTGTGGCTCTCGTTGCACCGGGGTACCTTCCCTTGGGGCGCCGCCTGGATCATGGTCCGTGCCCAGTTTGCACGGCAGCCGCGGGTCATTGCGAAACGTGGCTCGATCCCTCCAGGCTGCAGGGCCCCACGAGGTCGGTCCCGGAGAAGGGCCCAGCTGAGCCTTCGAAACGAGAGCTCTTCGAAAGGAGAGCTCATCGAAAAGAGCCTTCGCAAGAAGCGGCTGGGATTGAGTTTGTCGTAGTTCTTGCTGTGCATCTGTGCCAACGCTGAGCTGAACGAGCCTGCAGCGGAGCGAAGGAGCGAAGAACAATGTCTTCGCTGTTCTCGCAGGGTTCGCCAGCACAGCTGGGCCTCGTGACCCGAGGTCGCTACGCCGCGGTGGTAGGAACTCCCGAGGGGCATTCGAGGGAGCTGAGTCTAGGGGGCTGTTACCTTCTCGAGTGGACGAGCAACCACGTCGGCGACGTGACCCGCACGGCAGTTTCGAGTCCGCTGCGTGTTGATCGCTTGCTGTGCGATGCTAGCGCGCCACACCATCAGTATAGGGGAATCGAAGCCACGCAGTTGTATCGAGCCTCGCCCATCGCTGGGGAGAGCCGTCACCGCTGTCGACGCTTCGCTGGGGAACTGGTTCTGGGGAGCTAGTTCGGGGAACGCAAGCCAGCCGTTTCGGCGTTTATTCGAGCACCGGCATTCCTGCACGGAGTCCATTCGTGGGAGTGCTGTCGCGCCTACGCCGACGGTCAGGGGAATCGTGTCGTCAAAGTTGCTGTGTCGTGCCCAACGGCATGAGATCATGCAATCTTGGCGATGCAGCAATGATACGGTGGAGCAGGAACGACAACGAACAGAGCTTGGATCCGCAGACCCGGCAGAGAGGACTCGCCTCGCGACGAGCCCAACTGACCAGCGGTCGTGCGCATCCGCATCTCAGGGAAGCATCTCGGGGGAGGGATCGACTCTCTCTGAGAGGGATGTCTGCACGGATGCGATCCGAGTTTGTTCGTCGCCGCTGCATCGCAAGAGTGGTTATTGGAGGCAAGGTTGAAGATCGAGCGCCGCTTCACGCAAGAAGGGCAAGACCCGTACGACGGGTTTGAATTCGTAGAGCGTGCATCTGAGATCCGGAATCCAGATGGATCTGCAGTGTTCAACCAGGAGGGAATCAAGGTTCCCAGCACCTGGTCGCAGATGGCAACAGACATCCTGGCACAGAAGTACTTTCGCAAAGCAGGCGTTCCGCAGAAGGATGCCGACGGCAAACCGGTCCTCGACGAAGCCGGAGAGCCGGTGCTGGGCGGGGAATCCGATGCTCGCCAAGTCTTCCATCGTCTTGCAGGTTGCTGGACTCATTGGGGCAAGAAGGCGGGTTACTTCGATGAAGACGCCGACGCCGACGCGTTCTACAGCGAGATGTGCCACATGTTGGCGGCACAAATCTGCGCTCCGAATTCCCCGCAATGGTTCAACACAGGCCTCCACTACGCGTACGGCATCAGCGGGCCCGCACAAGGGCACTCCTATGTCGACGAGACCACCGGGAAGCTGAAGCGTTCGAAGAGCGCCTACGAACGGCCACAGCCGCATGCGTGCTTCATTCAGTCGTGCAGCGATGATCTCGTCAACGAGGGCGGGATCATGGACCTGTGGACCCGCGAAGCGCGCTTGTTCAAGTACGGTTCGGGGACCGGCTCCAACTTCTCGAACGTCCGTGGCGGCGGCGAACCGCTCTCGGGCGGAGGTCGCTCCTCGGGCTTGATGTCGTTCTTGAAGATCGGCGATTCAGCCGCGGGTGCGATCAAGAGCGGCGGCACGACACGTCGGGCTGCAAAGATGGTCTGCCTCGACCTCGACCACCCCGACATCGAAGAGTTCATCTCGTGGAAGGTGAAGGAAGAGCAAAAGGTCGCGGCGATGGTGGCGGGCTCGCGCATGTGCGCAGCGAAGCTCAACGAGGTTCTCAAAGCGTGTCAGGTGCGGGGCAACGATGGCACGATCGAAGTCGTCACCGAAGCCCAGAAGAATCCGGTGCTCGAGCAAGCCATCGACGACGCCGTCGCCCACGCTGTGCCCGAGGGCTACATTCAGCGCATGCTGATGCTCGCTACCCAAGGCGTCAGTCACTTCGACTTCGAAGAGTTCGATACCGGGTGGGAGAGCAAGGCCTACTCGACCGTCTCTGGCCAGAATGCCAACAACAGCATCCGGGTTCCGAACGAGTTCTTCGAAACGCTGAGCCAAGGTGGCATGTGGAAGCTGAAGCAGCGCACCGACGGCAAGGTGTGCAAGGAGATTCCGGCCAACGAACTGTGGGAGCGGATCTCGTTCTCGGCCTGGAGCTGCGCCGATCCAGGCGTGCAGTACGACACGACGATCAACGAGTGGCATACCTGCCCCGCCGATGGCCGGATCAACGCGTCGAACCCCTGCTCCGAGTACATGTTCCTCGACGATACGGCGTGCAACCTCGCGTCGATCAACTTGGAGCGCTTCCTCAGTGACGACGGCGTCTTTGATATCGACGGCTTTCGTCACGCGTGTCGGCTGTGGACGGTCGTGCTCGAGATCAGCGTGATGATGGCCTGCTACCCGAGTGCTGAGATCGCGAAGCTCAGCTATGAGTTCCGCACGTTGGGGCTCGGATACGCCAATCTCGGGACCGTTTTGATGAAGCTGGGAATCCCGTACGATTCTGCGGAAGGCTACGCGATCTGCGGCGCGATCAGTGCAATCTTGACCGGTGAGGCCTATTCGACATCCGCTGAGATGGCCAAAGAGTTGGGCCCGTTCCCGCGCTTCGAGCGTAACGAAAAGCACATGCTGCGGGTCATGCGCAACCATCGCCGTGCCGCTTACAATTCCGACTACGGCGACTACGAAGAGTTGTCCGTGAAGCCACGCGGAATCGACCCCAAGAACTGCCCGGAAGAGCTGTTGCTCGCCGCCCGCAACGCCTGGGACCGCGCCTTGGCTTTAGGAGAGAAGTACGGCTATCGCAACGCGCAGACCACTGTGATTGCCCCGACCGGGACGATCGGGCTGGTCATGGATTGCGACACAACGGGTATCGAGCCCGACTTCGCGCTCGTGAAGTTCAAGAAGCTCGCTGGTGGTGGTTTCTTCAAGATCGCGAACCAAAGCATTCGCCCGGCGCTATCGTCTCTCGGCTACACCGAAAAGCAGGTCGATGAAATGGTCGCCTACTGTGTTGGGCACCAGACGCTGAAGAATGCCCCGTTCGTGCACCACGACGCTTTGATCGAAAAGGGCTTCGACGAAGAGACGCTCGAGAAAGTCGAAGGTGCGCTGCTTGGAGCGTTCGAGATTCAATACGCGTTCGGCAGCCACGTGGTCGGCGAGGAGTTCCTACGCGACAAACTGCAATTGACCGATGAGCAACTTGCCGATTGGCACCTCGATCCGCTCAGCGTTCTCGGCTTCAGTGAAAGCGAGGTCGAGAGCGCCAACGACTACTGCTGCGGCACCATGATGCTGGAGAAGGCTCCGCACCTGAAGCCAGAGCATCTGCCGGTCTTCGATTGCGCCAACCGCTGCGGCAAGCATGGGGTCCGCTATATCCCCTTCGAAGCACACCTGCGGATGATGGCCGCTGCACAGCCGTTCATTTCGGGCGCGATTTCGAAAACGATCAACATGCCCAACGATGCGACGCTCGACGATGTCAAGCAGGTCTATCAGCTTGGGTGGGAGTGGATGCTGAAGGCCGTTGCGTTGTACCGCGACGGCTCCAAGCTGTCACAACCACTGAGCGGTGGTTCGACACGGCGCAGCAAGAAGAACCTGACAGTGACCGAGAAGGCGCAAGAAGTCGCCGCGGAGATCACCGAGAAGGTCGTGCTGCGGTACCTGGCCAAGCGCCGTCGACTGCCCCACCGCCGTGGCGGCTACACACAGAAGGCATTGATCGGCGGTCACAAGGTCTACTTGCGCACCGGTGAGTACAAGGACGGTTCGCTCGGTGAGATTTTCCTCGACATGCACAAGGAAGGCGCTGCCTTCCGAAGCTTGATGAACTGCTTTGCGATCTCAGTGTCGCTGGGTTTGCAACATGGAGTACCGCTTGAAGAGTTTGTCGACGCTTTCGTATTCACCCGCTTCGAACCCAACGGCATCGTTGTCGGGAACGACGCGATCAAGATGTCGACGTCGGTGATCGACTACATCTTCCGCGAGCTCGCAATCAACTATCTCGACCGCAACGATTTCCGGCAAGTGTCGGAAGAGGACCTTCGTAACGACACCCTGCGAGGTGGTAGCGAGGACGAGCCGTCGTTTACCGAGGAAGAGATCCTCGGCGGCGACGGTACGCCCCCAGCGGATCTCGACGGCCCCGCTCCGCTCGCGAGCGCTGGCAACGGCAGCTCGACCCCAAGGCGAACCGCCACGGCAGGCAGTGGCACTCTGCTGATGTCGCGCGAAGCACGCTTGAAGGGCTACGAAGGCGACCCGTGCCAAGAGTGCGGCCAATTCACGCTGGTCCGCAACGGCACCTGCCTGAAGTGTGAGAGCTGCGGGGGTACCACGGGTTGTAGTTAGACCCAGTGGACCCAAGCTGGTCCCTTGGCAACAAACATCAGACCGTGGCTGCTGTCGGCGGCCACGGTCTGATATTCGTTACGACGACAAACGAGAGAAAACTGGAGAACAAAGAGAGGACGCCATGAGCATTCGACCGGATCGCTGGATTCATACAATGGCGACCGAGCACGGCATGATCGAGCCGTTCGAGGCCGGCCAAGTCCGCAGCGTCACGGAAGACGGTGTCGAGCGCCGCGTGATCAGCTACGGGATCTCGTCATACGGCTATGACCTCCGCGTCTGTGACGAATTCAAGGTGTTCACGAACGTGCACAGCAGCATCGTCGATCCGAAGGGCTTCGACGAGAAGTCTTTCGTCGACATCAAGGCCGACAGCTGCTTGATCCCGCCCAACTCGTTTGCGCTGGCGCGCAGCATCGAGTACTTCCGAATCCCCCGGAAGGTCCTAACCGTCTGCCTCGGCAAGTCGACCTACGCCCGCTGCGGGATCATCGTCAACGTGACACCGTTCGAGCCCGAATGGGAGGGGCACGTCACGATCGAGATTTCGAACACGACGCCACTGCCGGCCCGCGTCTACGCCAACGAAGGGATCGCACAGGTTCTCTTCTTCGAGAGCGAGGACGAGTGTGCGGTTTCCTACAAGGACCGCGGTGGCAAGTACCAGGGGCAGCGCGGCATCACGGTCCCCCGCATGTAGCCACTGCCGGCTGGCAACAGCTTGCCACAGTCAGAGAATTGCACCGGGCGCAACCTTACGGCTGCGCCCGCGTCGCATCTGAGCCGATATCGATGACGAAGAGAACTCATCGATGGGAGCAGCACCGTGTGTGGAATCGTGGGGTTTATCGGCCATCCCGGCGCCGATGTCACAGCGTCGTTGACGGCAATGAACGGCGCCATTCACCACCGCGGCCCCGATGACAGCGGCCTCCTGAGCTCCGCACACGCTGGGATCGCGATGCGGCGGCTGGCGATCGTGGGCCTCGGCGATGGGGAGCAACCGATTCAGTCGGAGGATCGACGGCTTGCGCTCGTTGGCAACGGCGAGATCTACAACGCGCCGGAACTTCGGCGCGATCTCGAGGCGCAGGGGCACGTCTTCCACGGGCACTCCGACATCGAGACGGCGCTCCATCTCTATGAGGAACACGGTACGGAAGCGTTCTCCCGCCTCAATGGCATGTTTGCTCTGGCGATCCTCGACCGCACGACGCAGCGCGTGCTCATCGTGAGAGATCGCCTCGGGATCAAGCCGCTTTACTACGCGACAACGGCGTCCGGGACCCTCATCGCCTCCGAGATCCCAGCTCTTCGAACGGCGCACCCGCAAGACTTCACCGCGATCGACACCGACGCGCTGCGCAACTACATGACGCTCGGCTACAGTGCGGGCGCTCAAACCATGCACCGCGGCATCGAGCAGCTGCCAGCGGGGCACTACGGTTGGTGCGATGCCAACGGAGTTGCGACCTCCTCGTGGTGGGAGCTCCCCCACTACACGCCAGAGCAACGATCCACGAACGATTGGTGCGACGAGCTCGACGCCCTGCTGCGCGATTCGGTACGACTACGCACAATGGGAGACGTGCAGGCCGGCGCCTTCCTCTCCGGTGGCCTCGACTCGGGCGCGATCCTCGCGCTGCTCAGCCAACATCAGCGACCCGTCCCCAGCTTCACGATTGGGTTCGGCGATCCGGATCTCGACGAAATCGAAGCGGCTCGTCTCAGTGCGCGGCACCACGGCAGCGAGCATCACGTCGAGATCGTGCCCGGGGTCGAGATGGACGAGTTGGAGGATCTGTTCCTGCACGTCGGAGAGCCGTTCGCCGACGTCTCGCTGTTGCCGACCCATCGGGTCTCGCGCCTCGCGGGACGACACGTCAAGTTCGTACTGTCGGGCGACGGCGGTGACGAGCTCTTCGCCGGATACTCGTGGCTGCAACAAGAGGTACGTTGGCGCCGGTTGCCGGCACCGCTGCTCCACACCGCTCGGCTGCTGCGGCCGCTACTGCAAAACGGACAACACTCGCTGCGGGCAGATCTGATCGGGCGTTGCTTGCGGGCCGCCGGCGACATTTCGTCCCCTCCGGTGCAGAGCTTCCTGCGCCGCCGTTCGATGTGCCCGCAACGGCTCCTCGGAGCGCTGCTTCATCCACGGGTCCGGGGCCAATGGCGTAACCTGCCAGACACCCCGCTCGAGACCCACGCGCGCGGCTGGCGCGGGGACCCTATGGAGCTGCTACTCGATCTCGACCGTCGCTTCTACCTCGGTGGCGACATTCTGGCCAAGGTGGACCGCGCGACGATGCGCCACTCGCTCGAGGCACGCGTGCCGTTTCTCGACCATCGCATCGTGGAGTTCGCAGCCCGGATCCCGCTCCAGACGCACCTCGGGCCCAGCGGCCAAGGAAAGTCGATCCTGCGTCGAACGATTCAACCGTGGCTCCCCCCGGAGCTGCTGCGCATGCGCAAGCGTGGCTTCGGCATCCCGGTGGATTCGTGGTTCCAAGGGTCGCTCCTCGATGCCGTCGAGGAACGGCTCCGAGACCCACGCTTCCGAGAACAGGAGCTCCTTTCCGACCGCACGGTCGCAGCGATCATCGCCCGCCAGCGTAACGGTCAGAGCCGCCACGGGCACCTACTCTGGGGGCTCTTGTCGCTGGCCGTCTGGGCCAGGTCGCTGACAACACCACAGCTGCCGAGCGGCACCGCACACAGCTCGTCTGCACTCGCTTTGTAGCACTCGCTCGCCTACAATTCGCACCTGCTATCAGGTCACGAAGGTGAGAAACGAGATGACCCAACTAGAGAACGAATGGACCTGGCGCGAACCCATTGACGGGCAACAGCGCAGCGCGGCCGAAGCGCTCCTCAACGAGATCGCCGACGGGCGTCGAATGACGGCAGAGGAAGGGCTGGAGCTCCTGCGCAACGGGCCTCAGCAACCGATCCTCGACGCCGCCGATCGCGTCCGCCAACGGCTGCACCCCGACGGCGTCGTCACGTACATCATCGACCGCAACGTGAACTATTCGAACGTCTGTACCTGCACTTGCGCGTTCTGCGCGTTCTATGTGCGCAAGGGCGATGATGGCGCGTACGTGTTGTCGCACGACCAGATTTTCGAGAAGGTCGCTGAGACACTCGCTCTCGGTGGCAGTGGCATCTTGATGCAAGGCGGCCTACACCCCGATCTACCGCTCGACTACTACACCGACCTGTTTCGGTCGCTCAAGGAACGCTTCCCCGACGTCTACCTGCACTGCTTGTCACCGACCGAGATCTACGGGTTGATGAAAACCACGGGCAAGAGCGCTGAGGCCATACTGACAGAGCTGCGTGACGCAGGTCTGGATTCGATCCCCGGCGGCGGCGGCGAGATCCTCGTCGACGAACTGCGCAGTCGGCGACGCTCGTCGTGCACTGCAGACGAGTGGCTGGGGATCTCTGCGGCGGCGCACCGCCTCGCGATTCCGACGACCGCGACGATGATGTTTGGCCTCGGAGAAACGGCTGAGATGCGCATTCAGCACCTTGAACGGCTGCGGGTCGTGCAAGATGATACGAATGGGTTCATCTCGTTCATCCCGTGGACGTTCCAGCCCGACAACACGCCGTTGGGCAAGGCGATTCCCAATCGTGTTCCCGTCGACTACTACCTCCGGTTGCTGGCGCTGGCTCGTCTCTACCTCGACAACATCGCGAACCTGCAGGTCTCGTGGTTGACCCAAGGCATCGACGGTGGACGCCGTGGACTCCACTGCGGCGCCAACGACTTGGGATCCATCATGATCGAAGAGAACGTGATCTCGAAAGCGGGGGCGAACCACACAGCGACCGAGCGCCTACTCCGAAACACGATCGAAGGTGAGGGCTTCCGCGCGGTGTTGCGCAACGGTGGCTACCACCGCTTGCCCGAACGTCCGATCCCGGAGTTGGCGGAAAGGCAGTAGCGATGCCGCGCGTCGACTCACCCCGGCGCCCAGCGCAAACCGGGCACTTCTACCCCGGCGACCTGGCCCCGCAGGTGGAAGAATTCGTCACCGGCTGGTCCATCCCTGCAGACGTACCCCGCGTGCTGTTGGGCGGAGTCGTGCCGCACGCCGGCTGGGCCTATTCCGGACGCGTCGCGGCTCGGACGCTCCACACCCTCATTGTTCGTATGCGCCCAGAGACGATCGTCTTTCTCGCGTCGGTGCACGTACCCGGCGTCCGTCAGGCCTCCGTTTACCCTCGCGGGGCCTGGGAAACCCCGGTCGGTGCAGTTGAAATCGACGATGAGCTGGCGACAAGG
This sequence comes from Planctomycetota bacterium, assembly GCA_039028735.1. Taxonomy (GTDB): domain Bacteria; phylum Planctomycetota; class UBA8108; order UBA1146; family JAJFFE01; genus JBCCHQ01. Next base: position 65,267 of record JBCCHQ010000007.1, read on the forward strand.
TTGTTGGCCGCGGCCGGCGACCACCTGATCGCCGCACCCGACGCCCATGACGGAGACCATGCGATCGAAGTGCAGCTGCCGCTGCTACGGCTACTGGCACCAGGATGTCGAATCGTGCCGATCGCAGCGCCAGTGCATTGCGACGGCGCGCAGCTCGGCGCCGAGATCGGTGGCTGCCTCCGAGAAAGCCCGCGGGTGCTAGTCGTTGCCTCAACCGACCTCACGCACTACGGCAGTCGCTACCGCTACGCTCCTGCAGGCAAAGGGAGCGCTGCGCGACAGTGGTTGCGCAAGAACGACACCCGCATGGTGCAGAAGGTAGTCGACCTCGACGCCGCAGGCGTGGCCGCCGAAGCCCAGGAACAGCGCAACAGTTGCGGACCCGCGGGCCTAGCCGCTGCGATCGCGGCTGCCCGCGCACGCGGTGCCAACCAGGGCTACGTCGTCGAGTACACAGACAGTCACCAGGAGTTGAGCGCTCAACGCGGCGGTGACGTCGATGACGACGAGTTCGAAATGGCTGTCGGCTATCTAGGTGCTGTATTGGGACACGAGACACAGTGAACAACGCAATGGAACAACCCAAGGCCGGAACGCCGCTGGGTTAGGATCCGCCAGGAGACCGCATGTCGATCACGACCGGAAAAGGTGACAAAGGCAGATCGGGGCTGATCGACGGCACCCGCATTCCCAAGGACGACGCGCGGCTGGAGGCTTACGGCACCGTCGACGAGCTGAATGCGACTCTCGGTTGGCTGCGCAGCCAAGATCCGCCGGCGACCGTGGACGCCGAGCTCGAACAAATCATCGCCTGGCTGTTTGCGATGGGGAGCGATTTGGCCACTCCGCCTGCCAAGCAGAAGGAAGCAAACACGCCCCCCTATCTGCCAGAAGCAGCCAGTAAGACGCTGACCGAGTGGATCCACCGTGAAGAGGCAGCTCTACCGAAGCTGCGAAGCTTCATCTTGCCGGGAGGAACGCCCGCGGCTGCAGCCGCACACGTCGCCCGCACCGTATGCCGCCGCGCCGAACGGCGGGTCGTCACGCTCCAACAGCGCGACGGCGACCCACGCACTGCGACTGCCGTGATCTTCCTCAACCGCCTTTCCGACCTACTCTTTGTCTACAGCCGCCGCTGCAATCACGACGCTGGCGTGCCCGACGTCGAGTGGAAGTCGGAGTAGGTGGGAATCGCCGCTTCCTCTTGGAGCTGGTTCTTTTTGTGCAGCTTCGTTGTCTACGTTGCGATCCGGCACGTCTACCAGAAGCGCACGGCGGCCAACGAACACGAAGTGCGCCGCATCGACACGACTGAGCGCATCCTCCTGACAATCGTCCTACTCGGGAGTCTCCTCCTACCGGTGCTCTATCTGTTCACACCGCTACTGCGTTTCGCCGACTACAGGCTGCCTGCAGTATTGCCGTGGATCGGGAGTGGCGCCCAGCTCGTGGCGTTGTGGCTGTTCTGGCGTTCCCACGCAGACCTCGGAGTCAACTGGTCGATTAGCCTCGAAGTGCGCAGCGGTCATCAACTCGTAACTCATGGTGTTTATCGCCGCGTGCGCCATCCGATGTACAGCGCGATGTGGCTGTGGAGCGTAGCGCAAGCGATGCTGCTGCAGAACTGGCTCGCGGGCTGCGGTGCGTTGGTCACGTTCGCACCGCTGTATTGGATTCGCACGCCACGCGAAGAGCGCATGATGCGCGAAGCGTTCGGCCTCGACTACGACAACTACGTAGCACGGACCGGACGGTTGTGGCCGCGGCTGTTCAGACGGCAACGAGACCAGTAAAGAGCCCGGTCTTGTACGGGACAGTAAAGGGCTGGTTGCCGTGATGTCGCCGCAGCAGTGCAGTCAGCTCCTGGTTGAACGCATCGAACCCACTGTCGTCGAGCACCCCACGTATGTATGAAATCGTGCGCACGAAACCCAAGAAGTGCTCTTCGCTCGATTGCTGCTCGTGGGCGAACCAATGCTCGGCAACATCGCTGAGTCCTCCTTCGCGTAGGATCGCCAGCCAATCGCGACTTCGATAGTCCGGCGTGTACGCGGGATTGTGCTGCTGCACGAGCTGCTCGAACTCCTCGAGCCACGCGCAGCCCGCGACCTGTCGCTCGTTCCACCAGATCGCGACCCGCCCCGTGGCGGTCAGTATCCGACGCAGCTCCCGAAAGGTCGCGTCGACATCGAACCAGTGAAAAGCCTGCGCAGCGACGACGAGGTCGCAACTATCATCCGGGAGCCCCGTCGCTTCGGCGGTCCCTGGTTGCCACCAGACTCGCGCTCCTGCGGCCTGACAGGCAGCGTCACCTGCCGCTCGCATCCTCGGATCCGGCTCGACCGCAGTCACTTCGAAACCACGACGCACCAGCTCGATACTGCCCTTGCCGGTGCCGGCGCCGAGGTCGGCCACGCGCGGCCGCTCCAACGGAGCCAGCGTCTGCTGCAGAAAGTCCCACACCGCGGCGGGATATTGCGGACGATACCGCTCGTAGTCGTCGGAGTGCTCACCGAAGGCTTCGCAGGCTGCGCCTTGCAGACGGTTGCGCAAGCGCTGTGACTTCGACGAGGTCTGAGGGCGATGCGCGATCGGTTGTCCATCGAGTGCCTGCTGGATGAAGTGCCGTCCGGCTTCCGGGTCCTCCCCCTCCAGTTCGACCTCCCAGTCGACGCTACCATCTGGGTAGTGTGTTTCGTCGAGCTCGGCGACCCAGCCGTCGGGAAGCTGATAGCGGCGACGGCGATTGCGCATCGTCCCCCACCGTTCGAGTGACACAATCTCGTGCGCCGCAAGCAGGCCAGCAACCAGCGGGTGCTGAACCGCTTCGAGAGCGAGCTGTCCAGCGTTCACCTGGTGTGCCACGCTCAACTCAATCGAGTCTTCGTGCTCGGCGGCCTGGAACAAGCCGTCCGCGCTCTTCGTGGCCTGCCCCTTGATCGTAACGACAGCAGCTTCCCCTTCGATTCGGAGGCGCAGCATGATGCCAGCAGCAGTCAGGCGGCGATCGGGAGAATCCCAGTAGCTGTTCTCCTGCAACTCCTCACCGATGAAGGACGGCAGGGCAGCCGCGAGTTTGGCGTGGTCTTCGGCACTCCCCAGGGCGATCTTGATCTCGCGTTCGGTCCCCATAAGTCCCCTCTTCGCTGGCAGCCACACACGGGGCTGCACTCATGCCTCGGAGTCAGGCTCCTCGCCGAACTCACGCAGCCAGAAATCGACGTCTCGCCCTTTGGGCGGCTTGGGTTTCTCCTCCTCGAAGTCCGGCGAGCCGGCAGGCCACAGCTCCTGAGCGAAGCGGTGCGTACTGTAGACACTGACTTGGAGTCCCCGCAAGCGGCCACCGATGTCTTGTACGTCCGACGTCACGACGCGTACCGCCATCCGTCCCTCCAGCTTGCGCGCTTCGTCGAGGATCACGAGGTCAGCCGTGTGGTTCTTGCCGGAATAGATCGCCTGGAAGCCGCTGGCGACCTGGGTTCTGGCGCTGGCAGCCCCCCCGTCGTAGACCACGAGCACGGAATGTCCACGCCCCTTTCGGGCCCGGAAACGGCTCAGCTCGCCGTCCAAGAACGCGCGCGCAGCTGCGCTCCCCTGCCGTCTCTCGACCGACGACAGCCGCGGCTCTCGGCGAATGAGGTTGTACCCGTCGATGATCCAGCGCACGGACTCCATGCGGGACTCCTACCCAAAAGCGCTCGGAGATGCTAGGAATGATCAGGATCTAGGAACGACCCACTACCGAAAGGAGCAGCCCGTGTCCAGCGACCCCAACAGTGTCTTCATCATCAAGTGCGAGTGCTGCGGCAGCAAGATCCACGTCGATCCGAAGACGCGAAGTCTATTCTATATCGAACGCACAGACGGTAAGAAGCGCAGCTTCGAAGAAGTCGTCGAAGATGTCACGTCGGTACCCCAGCGCGCCGCCGACAAGTTCGCAGCCAATCTCGAAAGTGAGAAGGGCAAGGAACAGCGCCTCGAGGATGCGTTCGAGAAGGCGAAGAAGAAGGCCGCCAAGGATCCCAACAAGCGCCCTCCCAGCATCTTCGACTATGATTGATCTTCGAATATGATTGAGCCTTCGACGCGGCGCAGACCCCGATGACGGTCCGCGAAGAGATCGCGATCGTGATCGCGTGCTGTGGCGGTGACGTCCTGGTGCAACAGCGTCCCGCCACCGATCCAGACCTCGCCGGGCTGTGGGAGTTCCCAGGCGGCCACGTCCTCGCAGAGGAGCGCCCCGAGTCCGGGGCGGCTCGTGAGTTCGTCGAGGAAACCGGCTTGGTCGCGCCGCCTCTCGAGTGGTTCCACAGCTGTGAGTTCGACTACAGCACAGGGGAGCGCCCACGCCACCTGCGAATGACGTTCTACTTGGCAAACATCGCTCCACCACCGCCGGTTGCGACGACCGGCAACTGGTCCTGGCAACCACTTGCCACGCTGGTCGAGGGCACGGTGCCGCCGGCCAACGCACACGTGATCGGGATGCTGCGCCGGCGCGAGCCGCAGTAGCGGTGCTGCAGCGAACGCTCGATCACGCCTTCATCAGGCTGAGGATTTCGTTGCGTGTGGCTAGGTTGGATCGGATCACGCCACGCATCGCCGAAGTGACGACTTCCGCTCCCGGCTTCTGGACTCCCCGCATGGTCATACAGGTGTGACTGGCCTTGACGATGACAGCAACGCCGACGGCACTCAGCTGCTCGCTGACAGAATCGGCGATCTCGTTCGTGAGACGCTCTTGCACCTGCGGTCGGCGACTGAAGAGCTCGACGGCACGCGCGAGCTTCGAGATGCCGACGACACGACCTCGCGGAATGTAAGCCACGTGGGCCACCCCTGTGAACGGCAACAGGTGATGCTCACACATCGAATAGAACGGGATGTCCTTCACCATGACGACCTCGTCGTACTTCTCGGTGAAGACGGTGCTGAGGACCGATGCAGGGTCTTTACCGAGGCCACTGAAGACCTCGGCGTACATGCGGGCGATTCGATCGGGCGTCTTCTCGAGTCCTTCGCGGTCGGGATCCTCCCCGATCGCCTCCAGAATCATCCGCCCAGCGGTGACGAGTTTGTCGTGGTCCATCTCTTGGTTGCTCCTTCTCAACGCGTCAGCAAGCTACGTTCGTAGTCGAAAGGGGTCTGCGGAACAAGGGCGTGCGTCGTAGACGAAGCTCGCTTACGGCCTCACGCCTAGTGCAAAGTCCGACGACAGTGCAAAGTCCGATTTACACTCGTGCGCGGCGCAGGGTTGCGCTCAGCGCACCGCCGCGCTCCGCAGGATCTCGCTACAAAGGCCGTAACGCATTACCTCGAAATGATTTAAAAACACAGCTCCATTTCTGCGAACAAAGGGCACAGCTCCTGCAAAAGGGCCAGCGTGCGCTGCAAATCGAACTGACCAGAGGAGAGGTTCCGACAGCTATGAGACTCCTACCCACTCTCACGCTCAGATCCTCCTATGCCCAGATCACGCTGGGACCTCTCCTCCGCCTTTTCTCCTCCCGCTCCACCGTTGCGCTCCTGGCGCTGACTTGTGCCGCGTGGATCGCGACTGGGGTTTCGACCGCAGTCGCCGACGAGATTCACCTCCACGGCGGGCGGACGGTCTCCGGGAAGGTTGTCCAAGAGGCCGAAGACAACAACGGCGTCGTTGTCGTGCAGTTGGCATCGGGTGGCCTCGTACGGATCCCCGTGGCGGACGTGGCACGGATCGAGCGCGGGCTTGCCCCCCGCGAGGAGTTCGCCGCACGCGAGAAAGCGCTGCCTCGTGGTAGCTCCACGGCAACCTATCAACTCGCAACTTGGGCGCGCAAGAATGGCCTGCGCAGCGAGAGCGAGCGACTGCTGTGGAGAGTCCTCGACCTCTATCCGCAGCACCGCCAAGCGCGCGAAGCACTGGGCTTTCGCCGCCTCGGAGCGTTGTGGCTGACGGAAGACGACTACCAACGGGCCACCGGCAAGATCCAGCTCGACGGCAAGTGGCTCACGCGCCAGCAATACCTCGCCGCGCTCAAGAAGGCCGACACGGAACAGGTGGCGACGGCCCAACAGCTCTTGGCCGATGCGGCTGGACATCAACCACGCAAAGTGCGTCAGCAGGCACTCGAACGGTTTCGCGCCATGCCGGCCCGCGAGCGGAGTCGCGCCCTCGTCGACGCAAGTGAGTCGCCACGCTGGCGGGAAAGGCAGTTCGCGGTCCGCGAGTTTGCACAGCTCGATGACCCCAGCTACCGCTCGCGCCTGGCGCACGTCGCTGTCACCGACGGAAAGCGCTCCGTCCGCGACGAAGCCCTACGTGTTTTGAAGAAATGGAATCACGCAGACACAGCATTGTCGTTCATCCCCTACGTCGGGTCTGGCGACGAGCGGCAGCGCGTCAACGCCGTGCGTGCCCTGAACGTGTTCCCCGACAAGCGCGCAGCCGGAACGTTGATCGATCGTGCCAGTCAGATCTATGGGAGCTTCGGTCGCGTGCACTTCGCCAGCGTTGTGCAGCGTGCCTACGTCAAGGACTACGAGCTGGTCAGTGGCGGCACCGGACTGGTCGTCCAGGAAGTCGCCGATCCGGTCATCGACACGATGAACACAGGTGTCGTCTTGGATATCGAAGTGAAGCGAGTCGAACTGGTTTCGATCTTCGCGACTCTCGGCCGGATCTCGGGCGAGCGCTACGGCACGAACGTACCGAAGTGGCGGGAATGGTGGGCCGAGGAAACCGGCAAGCCACAAACCGCACAGGACAGCAAGAAAACGGGTCGTGAGACCCCGCAAGACGAAGAGGCGTAGTCACAACCACGCCCCATCGTCGGCAACGAGACAATCAGAAATTCAAAGGACCGCCCGGGTCGGTATCGCGTCGCTAGCCTGGAGGGAGGCCGGTGACGAGCCCGAAGGGCAGTCCTTTTGAAACCCCGCGAGGGTACTCGGGCAAGCCAATGCGTCGACTGCTTGGAGGGAAGCAGGAGACACGGCTCAAAGGGTGCCCTTGCGTCCTTTTACAAGGCCGCACCCGGTCGTCGGGCTGCGGCCTTTTCTTGCACTTGCCTGCTAGCAGTAAGGGATGTCGCACTCGACCCCGTCGATCGGGGTGGGATCAGGTCCACAGTTCGGGAACGGCGCGGCTGGCGGCGGTCCACCGGCGAATCCCCAGACGAACATGTGCACCGCATCGAGCACGTCCACGCCTCCATCATCGTTGGCGTCCATGGCGTCGCGGCAGTTGGTCGTCAATCCGTTGAACAGGTGATCGAGGATCGCGACTCCTTCGAGGATGGGTGTCAGCGTTGAATCCCCGTTCGCGTCGCCACGCAGAAACCCGACGACGGGTACCAAGTCGAGACTCCCGGGGATCGTCGTCGCCAGACTCTGTGCTCCGTTCTCGAAGATCGCGTTCGGGATCAACGGGTTGCCGAGAGACGCCCAACCGAGAGGGGTCGTCAAGCCGACCGTATCTCCAGCAAGGTTGGCAGCGACGGTGTCGTAGCGCACGATCATTGCCGCCTCAGGTACGGAATAGAAGCACAGCGTCGTCCCGAGGAAGTCGTAGATCGCGCCACAAGTCACGCCAGCGCCGCCGCTGGGAGCAAGGTTCGGCGTAAAGAGCGCCGGTCCCGCACCGGCATTGATTGCCATCAGCGCAGGACTCTGCTCGAGCGCTGTCGGGACCAAGTACGTGGGGTCATGCGTGAGCGACATCGACCAGGCCGTAACACCGTGCGGAAACCCTGGGGTAATCTGCTCGGCAATGACAACTTCGAAGTTGCCGTGGCCAACCCCTGTGGGCTCGTCGTAGAACAGCGTGTCGACAGGGGCATGGAACTCGAAGTCGACCTGCGCGCTTGCCAAACCAAAGGGAAGCAATGCACACAGGACGGCCGCGACGCAAAGGCTGGGTGTCATCGTGAGCCGGGCATTCGAAGGACGGAACACGGCGCTCCTCTCGAGAACGTTCGCGAGTATCTGAGGGATCTCGGCGATTCTTACACCAGCTGGCTCCCGAAGGGTATCCAGCACGAACGCCCCATCATACCGCCCACCAGCTGCCTCGCCGCCCCCAGCAGCGCCTAGAATCAGGCGATTTCACCGTATTCGCCGAAACTCCAATGCCATGGCGGGGTTCCCCTACAGACGAAGCCGCTTGTTGTACCAACAAAGGCGGTGTCGTACGGTGACCAAGGTACGCTCGCGGGTGCTCGGAAGCCCGCAGAGAACCCAAGGTCCTGCCAGACAACTCGTTAGGCCCGGTACCCAGCGAACAACGGAGGTTTCAGAAATGCCGCGCTCCCTCACTGCCCGTTCTATGACGCCCTGGCTCCTCACCGTGTGCCTCCTCGGCCTCGGGCCGGCTGGGTCGTTTGCCGACGATGACGCGCCAACCCTCGAGCTTCCGGGCCTCCCCCCTGTCGAATTCGCCAACCCGGATCACGCAGCGCAGTACGCCAAGGGGCTCGCCCTCCTCGAACAAGGTCAGTACAAGAAGGCCGCGTCGGAGTTTCGCCGCCTGAAGAGCAAGGTCCCCGCGGGCAGCGAGCGCGAGGGCGTGACGCGTGCGTTCCTCGAATCGCAAGGGGGCGTCGATCTCGAGAAAGCCCTCGCGCACGCCAAGAAAGAGCGCCTCCGCAAGGCGCTCGCCCACCTCGAGAAGATCACCAGCAAGTACGAGGGCACCGAGATTGGTGAACAGATCGAATTCCATCGCCAAGCGTTCTGGTCGCAGCTGTTCCATCCGATCGAGACCTTCGAGACCAAGCCTTCGGGCGACAAAGGAGACAGCGACGAGGAAGCTACCGACGACGACCCGGAAGAGGAAGAAGAGGAACGCGGCGGCCGCAACCGGCGCCGCGGTGGCGAGAGCGGCTTCGGCCAGAACACGCGCGTCGTCGAGAAGGAAGACGACGCGGCGAAAGTGCGCAAGGGTGAGAATGCTCTGCAATGGAACACCGGGAAGTATCTGGCTGCGATCAGCTTCGAGAATCTCCCCAGATCGTTGTCGGACTACCGCTACCTGAACATCTCGCTCCGTTCCGACGGTGATGAGCGACCGCAGATCCTCTTGCTGTTCGATTGCCTCGACTGGCGCGGTCAGGGTGGCGGGGGTGGTCGCCGGGGTGGCGGCCGCGCCGGCGGCGCCTGGGTCTATCAGCGCGATGGTTTCTCGCTGGCGACCTCGCCCCGTGGCAAGTGGCAGGACCTACGCCTCGACCTGAAGAAGTTCACCCAGAAGGGCACGGGAACCTGGGACAGCGTCAAAGCCCTGCGTCTGGTCCACATGCCTGGCATCTCGGCGCAACTCTACATCGATGAGATCACGCTCGAGAAGGAGTGAGACGGGTCACTGTCGCAAGTTCCTTGCTGGGCTCTTCTAGCTGCGCGGAGGCCGCTTCAGTGGACGAATCTCGACTGAGTGCACACAGTTCTCCGGCGCAGTTTGCAACAGGTGCAAGCACGTCTCGCCGACTTGTTGCGGCGTGACCTTCCAGGAGTCGTCGCTCGTCGGGCGCGACTCGGTCGCAACGGAGCCGGGAAACACGACCGACACCTTGATTCCATCATCGCGTAACTCGTGGAACATCGACTCTGACAAGCCAGTAACGGCGTACTTCGAGGCAGCATAGGCACTTCCCCCTGGAAGCGGCACGCGACCGGAAATCGACGACACGTTGATGATATGACCGCTCCGCTGCGCCCGAAGCTGTGGCAGCAGCGCCCGCGTCGCGTGGAAGACGCCATCGATGTTCGTGCGCATGACAGCTTGCCACTCTTCGAGCGAGATCTCGACGATGCTGCGGCGGATCACACGCCCCGCGTTGTTGACCAGAGCATCGATTCCGCCGAGCTCTTGCGACAAGCGCACGCACTCCCGCTCCGTCTCCTTGGCATCGCACAGATCGACGGCAGCATACGCCACGTGATCGTGTCCAGCGCTGCGCAGTTCGTCTTGCAGCTCTCGCAGCAGGCTTTCGCTGCGAGCCACGAGACCCACACGGTGACCCGCTGCGGCCAGCACACGCGCAATCCCCTGGCCAATCCCGCGGCTGGCCCCTGTTACGATGATCCGCATACGAGTTCCTCGACGATTGCAAACTTCCCGCCGTCCATTCCGATCCTCCCGGCGGCCAGCTGCGGGTCGTGCTCGAAGACGATGATCGCGTCCTCGGCGACGGCCTGCGGCAATAGCGCTTCCTTCTCGCGCATGATCTCGAGCGCGCTGAGGTCGTACCCCATCGTGAAAGGCAGGTGCAGATGGTGGCGAGTCGGCGCCAGATCCGCCAAGTAGTGCAACACTTGGCCACCCCCTTCGAGGCGCAGCGTCTGCATGCCAGCGGTGTGCCCATGCGAAGGCAACACCTGCAACCCCGGGAGCAACTCGGACGCGCCATCGAGCAACGTCAAGCGGCCGCCGGCAAGCGGCGCGAAGTTGTCTCGCAGGTACGAAGCACGCTCTCGCGGATTGGGATCGTTCGCGGTCTCCCAGTTGGCGCTCTGCAAGAAGTGCTCGGCATTGGGGAACGTCAACGACGGCACCCCGTCCACACCACGACGCGTCGTGCCGCCCCCATGATCGAAGTGCAGGTGGGTCAGCACGACATGAGTGATCTGCTCCGCCGTGACTCCGAAGTCGGCGAGCGCCTGCAACAGTGGTGTCGGTGCCACGGTCGTTACCGGATTCTCGACAGCGAACATGTCCCGAAAGGTCTGGTCGAATTTGTCGCCGATCCCGGTATCTACGAGTACCGTCGCGTCGTCGCGCCGCAGCAGCAGCAGCCGCATGGCAAGCGGAATTCGGTGGGCCGAGTCGGGGGCGATTCGCCGCTGCCAGACCACCCGGGGCACCGACCCGAACATGGCTCCACCGTCCAAGGCCAGACGCCCGCACTCAAAGATATCGACCCGCCAGTCACCCAGCTGGAACTGTCCGTCCTCCATCGTCGTTGCTCCTTCCTCGAGGACCCTCGACTGTACCCGATTCGCGGTTTCGCATCGGAACCGATTCCGCTAGGATGCGTGGCCTTGTTCAACATGCGCACGGATGGATCTCACGAAAGGCGGCAGCATGGCCGACGTACTCTCGATTACCGGCGAGAACTATGAGACGGAAGTCGCCGCAGGCGGCGCCGTAGTTTTGGATTTCTATGCGACCTGGTGTCAGCCCTGCAAGCAGATCGCCCCGATCCTCGACGAGTTGGCCGACGACTATCAGGGACAGCTGAAAGTCGGCAAGGTCGATATCGATCAGGCACCCGACCTGGCAGTACAGTTCGGCATCAGCGGCGTGCCGACCCTCGTCTTCCTCAAGGGTGGCGAAAAAGTCGACCAGCTGGTCGGCGCCCACGCCAAGCCCGTGATCGAGGACAAGATCAAGTCGATCGTCTAGCCCTGTCACGACGGCACTGGTCGACGAAGACCCAGCGAGGCGCTACCCGCTTCCTGGGTCTTCTTTCATGAATGGGTGCTTGCGTTGTCCGAAGCTCAGCAACCGGCTGCTTCTTCGTCGCACTCCCCCAGCCCCAACGAGCCGGGGGCACACGCGCAACCGTCGCCGCGACGCTGGGGCGGTTGGTTCGGGTGGATCCTGACCATCGTCCTGCTCGTCGGTATGGCGTGGGCCGTACCGATCGGTGAAGTCTGGAGAACGCTGCGCAGCGCGGATTTAGGTCTCGTGCTCGTCGCCTGTTTGCCAGTGTTCGTCAATCTACTACTGCGTGGACCGCGCTGGGCTCTGCTCTTTCGACCACATCATCTCGTCTGTGGGCGCGCAGTGCTGGCACCGGCTCTGATCGGCCTCGCTCTGAACGCAGTGCTCCCCGGTCGGATTGGGGAATTCGCGCGCATCGGCATCGCAGCGCGGGGCCTCGGAACGTCCATCGGCTTCACGACGTCGACCGTCATCGCCGAGCGCGTCCTCGACGCCACGGTCTTGCTTGGTTTCATTGGTGGCGCGCTGTTGTTTCTGCCGACAGCCGCCCCCGGCACAACCGTGGCCTTTGCGGGATTCACTCTGGATGCTGCGACCGTCTCCGTCAATGCACGTCGCCTCGGCGCTATCGCCTTGACCACGTTGGTCGCGCTGGTGGCTGCGAGTCGCTATGGAGGCACGATTGCTGGGTGGTTGCGTTTCGTACCCGGGGTCTCGGACAACGCTGTCTCTGCAGCTAGGCGCTTCGCGCAGGAACTGGGCCGTGGGGCAACGTCTCTGTTGCGTCCGCGTACTCTCGCCGTCGTGGTTCCGCTCACGATCGTGATGTGGGGCGCGCTGACTGGTGCCAATTGGATCGTGGCGCACGCAGTCGATGGCGTGACGCTGAGCTGGAGCCAGGCGCTCGTGGTGACAGCGTTGGCGATCGCCGGCTCCGCCCTCCCGTCTGCACCTGGAGCTTGGGGTACCTACGAAGCGGGCGGATTGCTGGGGCTGGCGCTGGTGCAAGTCGCACCGGACTCTCCGGCTGCCATCGCGTTCGTCGTGACGTCACACATCGTGTCCTACGTCCCCGTTCTCGTGTGCGGGTTCATCGCGAGTTGGCGCACCAAGGCGCAGCGAGCTGACCAAGAGGCGAAGCCGTAGCAGCGAGAACTACTTCCCAAGTTCATCGATGCGCTTCTTGAGAAACTCGGCTTCCTCGGCCAACGCTGCGTTCCTGCGCTGCGATACGACGAGATACCCAATGATCAGTACGAACACGAGCGAGAAGCCAAACATCAGATAGCTACGAAAATCCGTGAGCTCTTCGACAGTCGCCGTGCCCGCGACCGTTGGGGCATCTCCACCCGCCTCGTCCTGGGCGAGCACCACACAAGGCAGGCACGCAAGCAACGCAACCAAGGCGACACCTACGACTCGTTTCGCTCGGCTCAACATTCTCAAGCCAGCCTTCCTTCTTCGATGCGGCGCGCCGCTGACAGGGACGATTCGATGCTCGCCCGGACCTTCTCCTTGGCAATGCGCCACCGATACACGAGGAGGTAGAACAGCAGAAACGCGAAGGCGCCAAACCACTGCGTTCCTTTCAGAGACGAATCGCTGCTGGTCATCTCCATCGGGTGCTGGTTCTCTCCGAAGAACTGGATAGCGTACTTGACGAGCGGCACATTGATCGCGGCGGCCACCGCGAACACAGCAGCGTAGCGCATGCGTCGCTCCCCGGGTTCCATGAACTGCTGTAGTACGACATAGGCAGCGTAGCTTAGACACATGATTGCGACCCAGAGTAGGCGCGGGTCCCCAAAGCTCCACCACTCTCCCCACGCCATCCTGGCCCACACCGAACCAGTGGCCAGTGCGATACAACAGGCCACCAACCCGATTTCGGCGAACACGCGCGCATGAAGATCGTACGACGGTTTCTGCGTCGCCAGATAGAAGACGCTGAACACCGCGTTGATCGTGAAGAAAACGGTGCAGAGGATCGCTGATGGAAAATGGTAGAAGAAGATCAGGTACGACGTCTCCAGCATCTGTATATGCAGTGGCACTTTCGTAGCCACCAGCCAATTCAGCGCACAGAGGCAAGCAAGCGCAGCGACAGCGTGGAGCGCAAAGGTTGCACGTCCACCGCCACCCGCTGCGACTGAAGGTTTGGAAGCCTGCACGAGTTATCCTTCGAAATCTGCGAGCACGTGCTCGATCAACAGCTGGCCAGCAAACAGATAAATTACATCGAACGCAGCGATCATGAACAGCGCCTGGCTGTCGATCGGCTCGTGGCGAAACACCTGCTCGGTCGCGAGGACAGCCCCGCGAAACAACGGAAACAGCAGCGGCAGCATCAAGATCCGCAACAGGACCTCACCACCGTGAATCGACCGTGTCATTGCGCTCAGCGGGACTCCCAAAACGACGACACCAAACACTGTGGAGAGGATCACGCCGACGAGCTTCGCAAACTGCGATGCATCGAGCCCACTCACATTGTAGAGCCAACAAAAGACGAGCAAGACGATCAGCGCCATAATGCCAACGTACAGATAGGTAGCGGTCACTTTCGCGTAGTAGAACGAGACCCGTCCCACCGGTGCCAGCAGGACCCCTTCGAGAACCGCTGCCTGATCGTCGCCCCGGAAGGCTCGATCGATACCGATCGTCGAAGCCAGCAACAAGGTAACCCACAGTATGCCGCTACGAACCTCCTCGCTGAGCAGCGACCGCGGGTCGACAGCAAACGCAAGAATCATCAAGGTAACCAAGCTAAAGAGCACCATCGACACGACGGTGTCCTTGCGCTTCATCTCGCGCACCCAATCCCAACGCACCAGAGCGCGATAGGCGTTCCAGAACGATCGTTGCGGCTGAGGGCTCGGGAGCGGCACGGTCACTTGTACACCGCCGCTACATCCTCGAGCGACCAAGCGCCCTTCGTGCCACGATAGGCCACTTGCCCACGTTCCAGAACGGCCACCTCATCGCAAAGCCGCCCGCCACGTTCCAAATCGTGTGTAACCAAGATGACTGTCTTGCCAGCGCGATTCTGATCGTGAATTGCTTCCTCCACGAGCTCACAACCGCGGCGGTCGAGACCTGTGAACGGTTCATCGAGGATCAAGATCTCAGGATCGGCGATCAACGCACACAGCAGGCTGACGCGTTGCGCCATGCCGCGTGAGAAGGTCCGGATCGGGTCGCGTGTGCGCCACACCAAGCCAACGCGCTCGATCATCGCGTCGATCCGCGCTCCTGGAGACACGAGCTGATGCAACGCCGCGTAGTAGCGCAGCCCTTCCGACAGCGTGAAGTCGACGGGAAACAGCGGTCGATCCAGCAAGATTCCCAGGCGACTGCGCACATGTAGCGCTTCGGCGGGCAACGCACAGCCAGCGACTTCGACTGTACCGCTACTGCTCCGCATCAGCGTCGCCAAGATTTTCAGCAGAGTCGTCTTGCCGCTGCCATTGGGACCAAACAAGCCAAAGCAGGAGCCGCGCGGTATCTGCAGATCGATCGCAGAAAGTGCCTCACGGTCTGCGAAGCGCTTCGTCAAACTCGAGACATGGACGGCCAGCTCTGCAGTGGCAACGGTCACGTGCGCCTACGATTCCCCATCGCGCGAGAGTACCTCACGTACCGCTGCGGCCAGCGCTTCGTAATCTTGGGCGATCTGCTCCGCATCGCGATCCCGCACCGACGACAGCGCCGTCAACTGCGCCTTGAGAGTCGCAGGAATCGGCACTGGGGGCGCAGTCGCCTGTGGACCGGCTTGGATCAGCTGCTCCAAACGCTGTTGTTCCTCCTGATACTGCTCGGGCGTGATCTCACTCCGCGCAAGGCGACCGTCGAGCTCTGCGAGCTGAGAAACTGGACTGCCGCCGCTGGCAGCGCGGCGCGCTCGCGCCGAACTGAGCATGATACCGAACCCGACGCCACCAACGATGACCGTCAAGATGACGAGAGTCAGGATCCAAGTCTTACTCTTCACCGGGGGTCGGCCGTAGTGCACCATCGCGACGCCGGACGTGCCAGCAGCTTGCTTCCCCGAGTAGATCTTGCAGTCGCGATTCATGATCTTCTGCTGGCCGCCGTCTTGCAGGACGACCGTCGAGCCTTCCGACGAGAACTGAAAACGCGGCTGTTCCAGCGCCAAAGTGAACTCTTCGATCGGACCGGGGCGACCGACTCCAAGATCGACCTTCGCCCCCTCCTCGAGCTGCAAGCGAAAGGTCCCCATCACTTGCCGACCGCGCCCCTGCGCCTCGACGGCAATCGACATCGGGATGCCGTAGCCCCACTCTGCGTCCGTCTTGGGGGCGACAATCGGCACGCCTACTCCATCGACCGAGAGCTCATCGACGATCGCGCCTTCGGGGATCGGAAAGAAATAGTTTCCGTCGGACTCTGGGTAGATCTCGTATGCGCGATTCGTGACCTGAATCATCTGCCGCACTTTGACCTCAGCTGTACCCGTGTCTTCGTTGACGACCTCGGACACAATTCGCATCAGTGTTTGCCCAAGACGAGCCGGGTCGCGCCCGACGCGGTACATCAGCACCATATTCGGGACTGCGCCGACAGAGATGGGTGGTGACTCGTACGGTTCGCCGTTTCGCAACGTTGCCAGCGTGAACTTGCTCTCCTGGTATCTCTCTCCAAGATCGACCTGCAGCTCACCGCGCTCGTTCGTCTGCACCATCACGGTCTCAGGCTCACCGTCCAGCCCCAAGAGACGTACTTCGAGTTCGAGGGACGCCATTTGCGTGCGGGCAACGATGTCGCCGTGCCCTCCTTCTGGAGCGCCGGCTTCCCCTTCCTTGAACCAACGGGTGCCATCGAACAAACGTGTCGTGAGAACGAAACGTAGCTTGTCGAGCCCAGCCGCAGCAGGTTCGCGATCGGCGTAAACCACTCGCGCGGCCACGTCGGTGCCGACCGCAAGGGTGTCGTTCTGCCAGAAACGGCAGCGCACGTCGCTCCCCTCAGGACGCTCGACGCCCAGATCTTGAAACTCGAAAGTGCCGCTTTCAGGCGCATACGCGAAGCGGTCTTCCTGCAGTGCGAGGTGGAGACGCCCTGGAAAGAAGGTCGTACCGAGACCCAGATCAAAGGGCGCGCCCTTGTCCCATCGCAACGTGTACGAGCCACTCCAGCGTGCTTGCGGAAACACAGGATTGTTGAACGCAACGCCGCGGCCGAACCCGGGCACGTCGCGGATGTCGCCGAGGCTAACGCTCTCACCATCGATCGCAATGCTGAGGACCTCGGCACCAGTCGGGATCGGGAAGTAGGAGCTGGGCGTCCCCTGCTCCATCAGCTCGGGCAGATAGACTTGGAAATTGCGGTCGGCGAACGTGACGACTTGCTCGACATGCACCTCTAGTTCGCCAGAGGCGCCGGTACGCTCGGTGACAATGCGGAGGACGGCCAGCTCCAAATCAGCAGGGCTCCGGGTCACGCGATAAAATGGCATCGTTTCCGCTGGGCGTTGATCGCTACGCCATGGGTAGGCGACGAAAACGTCTTCGCCACGCCGCGCCATCAACTGCACGACACTCCCGGCAGGAACGCTCTGCAGATCCAGTTCGACGGTGCCAGATCCATCCGCTGTTGCATCCACAGCTGTGGCGCCCGTTGCCGTCACCCGTACCTCGGCGCCGCCCAGATACGTCGGTGTACGCTCTCGTTCTGGGGTTTGGAACCACGTCGTTCCGTCGAGCAACCGAATGCGCGTCATTCCTGGCCGCGACGTCGGTTGTGAAGTGGGTCGACTGTCTTGTGCTAGCAGCGCGCCGCTACTGACAAACATCACGAGCAGCGTAGCGCAGTACGCGCGAGATCTCATGCCGATTCTTCCCCCGTTGTTGGCGCAGCGGTTGTTCCCTGCTGCAGCGCATCGATGCGGCGCTTCAACAGCGCCGCTTCCGTTAGAAACGTCTTTCGCATTTCTTCATACTCAGCGGCGACGACGGCACCAGATTCCCGCTCCCCTTCGAGGTCCTTTAGCTTGCGCAATACTTGCTCGCGCTGGCCCTCCAACAGGGCCACTGCTTTCGACGCCGAAACGGGTGCCCAAGGGACGGGGCGGCTGAGGAGTGGCCGCACAAAGACGGCGACGAGGACAACAAAGACCCCCAACAGGGCCAGGAACCAAGCCATCGCAAGTCTCTCCTAGTCCAGACCTTCGAGTTCTTTCTCGATGGCAGCGAGTTCATCATCGGTAACGACACCCAAGTCTTGTGACCGTTGCTCGAGGCGCAAACGAGCCCCGCGGCGCCACCCGGCAAACACGATGAACACGACGATCGTCGCGGCGCCGAAAGTGAGGAACGGAAACATGTACGCCCATGCTCCAGTGCCCGTCAGCAACGGCGCTGCGCGCACTTGCGGCCCATAGCGTTGCGCCATTTCTTGCAACACTTGGTCGTCGGTGAGGCCGCCAACGATCCAGCCGCGCAGTTCATTCTTCTGCGGATCGGCACACCCGTCCGGACACCCTTTCAGCGTCTTTGACCAGTTCTCCTTCGGGCACGCGCACATGATCAGGTTCTCGAGGTTGTAGATCCGCTTCCGTTGCTGATCGCTGTAGGCGCTATCGTCGATGCCAACCGACGAGCCTTCGCTGTGCGCGGCCATCAAACGATTGCGAATCGGCTCCTGTGCGTTGCCGACCTCTGGCATGAAGCTCAGCAGAATGCACAGAACCAGCGCTTGTCGGATCATCAGTCTGACAGGCCTGTCCGTCGTTGCCGCGCCATAGGTAGCGCGGCCCAGATGCCGCCCAAGACCATCAGCAGGAAGCCGGCCCAGACGACCTGGATCAGCGGATTGCGGTGCACGTGAAACTTGAAGCGACCCGCGTCACCGTTGCCGGGTGCAACTTGGGTATAGAAGACGTAGAGATCTTCTGTCGGCTGGTGCCAGATAACGGGGTTCCTGAGATCGATCGGTTCGGGCCGCTGCGGCGTGCGCGGGTAGCTACGACGCTCTGGATACAGAGTTCGCGACGCACGGTTGTCGGTCCAATCGGCGGGCAGAGCTCCAGTCACCGATCCATCGGTCGCAGTCGCCGGCGAGTAACCGATCTTCACGTCGAGTGCGATCTTCTCTTGCCGATAGACATAGCTCGTCGTGTCGTAGGTCACGTCTTGTAGGGTCATCTCATAGCCCTGCCAACGCTTCGTCTCCCCACGCGACAGGGTGAGGCTGTTCTCTTCCTTGAACACACCCGAGCACATGATCCCGATCGCCATCACCGCGAGGCCGACGTGTACGGTGTAGCCACCGTAGCGCCGGTTGGCCGTCACCGCGACTTGCACGGCAGAAGCCAGCCACGGCTCCTTGCGGCGCCGCGCACGATTGCGGGATGTCCGCAGGAAGTCCTGCACGACGACAAGAATCGCGAAGAACGCACAATAGTTGATGACGCCAACGGGGTAGAAGTGCTCGAAGCCTGGGATCGCCGGCGCGTGCTCGCCTCGGATCAACACGACGCAGTACTGCACCAAGGCCGCGCAAGGCACAGCTAGCAGTGACGGCAGCAGCAGGTTGCGACGCGCGCTCCGGGCAGAGGTACGGAGCCAACTCAGCCCGGGTCCCAGTGCCGTCAGCAACAACAGCACTGCAAACAGCGGCGTGGTCACCGTGTTGAAGACGGGAGGCCCTACCGTGATCGCACGGCCGAACCACTCGTGTGAGATCTTCGGCCACAGCGTCAGTACGCCGATCGCGGCCGCGATCGCCAACAGGATACCGTTGTTGAGCACAAAGACCGCTTCTCGAGACGAAACGTTGTCGATCGTGCTGGCGGAGCGCAAGTCGCGGTAGCGGTAGGCGATCAAGACGATGCACGCAAACAGCACCGACAACAGCAGGCCGAAGAAGATGTCGCCAACGCTGCCGGATGCGAACGCGTGCACGGAACTCACGATCCCCGACCGCGTCAGATAGGTGCCGAAAATCGTCAAGAGGAAAGTCACGCAGATCAGAACGACATTCCAGATGCGCAACATGCCGCGCCGCTCTTGCACCATTACGGAGTGCAGGAAGGCCGTCGCGGAGAACCAAGGGAGGAACGAGGCGTTCTCGACCGGGTCCCAGGCCCAATAGCCGCCCCAACCGAGAGTCTCGTAGGCCCACATACCGCCCAGGATGATGCCGGTCGTATTGAACATCCAACCGACCAACGTCCAGCGGCGCACTTTGCGGATCCAATAAGTTCCCTGGTCGCCGGAGAGGAGGGACGCCATCGCGAACGCAAACGGCACCGTGAAGATGACCCAGCCGATGTAGAGACACGGCGGGTGGATTTGCATCCAGTAGGTCTGCAGCTGCGGGTTCATTCCGGCGCCGTCGGGCACCCCATTCGGAAACCGCTGCGCGAAATGAGCTGCTCCCATGACGTCCTGCAGCTCAGCGAATGGATTCGCCGCGAAACCTATGACGATCAGGAAGAAGATCTGGATCACAGCGAAAACGACGTAGACGTTCGGTTCGAGACGGCGCCCGACGGGGTGCTCGGCCTCCTTGCGATACTGTAAGCCCACGATCGACCCGAGGATGGCAAGCAGCGCGCTCCAGAACAGCAGCGAACCATTCAGTCCTGCCCAGAGCCCGCACAGCTTGAAGCCGACGGGCAAACCACGTTCTGAGTAGTTGAAGACATACTCAACGTGGTACTCGCCGTTCACGAACGCCGCCATCAAGCCGGCACAGGCCCCAAGGAGCAGCAGCGTCGCCGTGATCAAGCCGTTGCGCGCAGCAACCACGGCACGGCGGTCTTGCAGGATCTGCCCCGCGATTGCCAGGAGCCCAACGAGGACGTAGACGCCCAGCGCTACGTAGACGAGCGCACCTGAGAAGTGCAGGTAGTTGTCGATTCCGAACACCTAGTATCCCCTTGCGCGTGCTCACTACATATGCGCGTGCTTGCTACTTGGCAACTGCCGGCGCGCGAGCGCCTTCCCCGAGAGCGCCGTGCAACGAACGATGGCGCGAAATCATGAAGGAAGTGTGATCGGGAGACAAGGCTCCCGCGCCCGCACGACCTACTCCGGATCCGCCCCGGCCGCGGCCGTTTCCGGAGCGGCTTCGTAGTTCATCGACTCGCCCTTGGAAGCCTCGTACTTCGAGGGGCACTTCGTGTAGATCTTCGTGCCCGCCATCTCCCCCTGGGCGCGATCGTAGACGCCGTCGACGGCTACGTCATTGCCCACTTTGAACAAGTCTGGACGCAGGCCGTCCACCTTCACGCTCACGACCTGAGACGGGTCCTTCTTGTCGCTGACGTCGAAGTGAATGATGCCGAATTCGCTGTGGATCGCCGCGATTCGTCCCTGCAGCTTCACCTGCCGGCCGCTGAACTCGGAACCCTCAGGTGCCAGCAACTCTGCCACCTGCACTTCCGGATACCCCATGGAATAGACACTGACGCCGATCAAGGTGCCAAGGGCCCCGATGATCATGACGATTGGGATCCAGATCTTCATTTTGGATAGGCCCTTTCTTGGGTCCTTCTTTTTGAGCGCGCTCTGATCTCACACTGTAGGTCGACGTTGCTTCCAGCCACGGCCCCGACCACGGCCCGCCCGCCGGCGACAGCCGGAAAACGGGGCGTCCGAATCCGTGCGACACCACAACACGTATATCGTATCATGAGCCCCTTCAACTTCGGAAGGAGCCGCGAGAAGCGATGGAGATGACGTTCTGGCCGCACTGGTGGGCCATTCCCGCCGTACTCCTGATCGGATTCGCGATGGGCTGGATGCTGCGGTCGAAGATCGACCGGTAAACACACCCGGCAAGACTGTCTGACCCGGACACCAGGAACTCGTGCGAGGCGTCGCCTGAGAGTCCCACGAGCCCACTGAGAGAGCGGTACACGGCCTGCTGGTCACTCAGCTGTGCCGTTACCGACGCCATCCAATGACCAATAAACCTTTACGCCTAGGTGACTTAGACCCACAGAAGTGGGCCCCACGAACCGTTCGTGACGAGCTTCGCGAGAACCTTCGTGGCAAGCTCGAGGCCGGCGAGCCGCTATTTCCGGGCATCGTCGGCTACGAGGAAACCGTGGTTCCCCAGCTGGTCAACGCCGTCATGGCACGCCACGACCTGATCCTGCTGGGACTGCGGGGTCAGGCCAAGACGCGATTGTGCCGCCAGCTGCAGGAGCTGCTCGACGAAGAGACCCCGATCATCCCGGGGTGCCCACTGAGGTCCCATCCCTTGGCGCCTTTGGGCCGATATGCCGAGGAACGGGTCCGCGACGAGGGCGCCGCGCTCGAGCTCGAATGGCTACCCAGAGCTGCCCGGTACGCGGAAAAGCTGGCAACACCCGATGTCACGATGGCCGACTTGATCGGGGACATCGATCCGCTAAAAGCTGCGCATCGCAAGCTCGATCTATCGGATGAAGAAGTCATCCACTTCGGGATCATCCCGCGCAGCAATCGCGGCCTGTTCAACATCAACGAACTACCGGATCTGGCCCCGCGAATCCAAGTTGGCCTGCTCAACATCCTCGAAGAACAAGACGTGCAGATTCGCGGTTTTCCGGTGCGGTTCCCGCTGGACGTAATGATGGTGTTCACTGCCAACCCAGAAGACTACACGAACCGTGGCGCGATCATCACGCCGCTGAAGGATCGGATCGCGTCTCAGATCCTCACCCATTATCCGCGCAGCCTCGACGACGCACGGGCCATCACAGGCAACGAAGCATGGCTCGACCGCGCCGGCAGTGACGTTCTCGTCGCTGACTTCATCGTCGACATCGTCGAAGAGATTGCGTTCCAAGGGCGCGATTCCGAATACGTGGATCAGACGTCTGGAGTCTCTGCCCGCCTGCCGATCGCCGCGCGCGAGCTCCTCGTCAGCCAGATCGAAGCGCGTTCGCTACGGCAACCGGGCTCATCCCCAGTAGCACGAGTCCTCGACCTAGCGCAGGTGATCCCAGCCATTACGGGCAAGGTCGAGCTGGTCTACGAGGGTGAGCAAGAAGGGCCAGCCAAAGTCGCGCGGCACTTGCTCGGCAACGCATGCCGCGTCGTTTTCGACCGGATCTTCCCCGACGTGATGCGCGACGGTGGTAGCGAAGACGCCGAGTCTTCTCCCAGTCGCTACAAGCCAATCCTGGACTGGTTCGCAGCTGGCAAACAACTGGAACTCACAGATGCCCTGACCGACGCCGACTTCCAAACACGGCTGCGAGCCGTGAGCGGCTTGCCTGAGCTGGTCGCCAGCTGCGCACCCCGGGACGAGGCGAGTCACCCGGCACTTATGGAACTCGTGCTCGAAGGACTCCATCAGCATTCCATGCTGGCCAAGGAGGACCTCGCCACCGGCACATCCTACTCGGACATGCTGGGGATCATGCTCGAAGGACTGCAGTAGTGACACAGATCCGCTACCTCGATTGGAAGCAGGGACGACGGCGTTTCGCCGACCGGGATAAGCTGCTCCGCCGCTTGTTCTCGCAGCTTCTGGTGAAACTCGACGGCGACGCCGAAGAGGCGCTGGAACAGCTGCAGTGGATCGGCGAACACTACGGGCTGTTCGACGACGACTACACCTTCGAGGACTTCAAACGCGGACTCCTGCGCGATCGCCTGGTGCGCGCCGCACAAGGGGGCGTTCAGCTCACGCCGCGTGGCGAGCGCTTCGTGCGCACTGAATCGTTGGATCAAGTCTTCAACCATCTCAAGAGCAGTAAAGAGCCTGGGAACCACCGCACGCCGTACACCGGTCCGAGCGCAGAACGCTTGTCCGAGACGCGCCCGTATCGCTTTGGCGACGACGTCGCCAACATCGACTTCAACCGATCGTTCACGAATGCGCTACGACGCTACGGCGACGGCGGCCCATCGCTGATCGAGGACGACCTCGAGGTCTACGAAACCGAACAGGTCGTTTCGGTAGCGACCGTGCTGCTCGTAGACATCAGCCACAGCATGATCTTGTACGGCGAAGACCGGATCACACCCGCCAAGCGTGTCGCGCTCGCACTGACCGAGCTAACGTTGAGCAAGTATCCAAAGGATGCGTTCCACGTCGTGTTGTTCGGTGACGACGCGCGGGAGATCCCGATTCGAGACCTCGCCTACTGCGGCGTCGGCCCCTATCACACCAACACCTGCGCCGGGTTACGCCTGGCACGCCACATCTTGATGCGGAAGAAGCACGCCAACAAACAGGTCTTCATGATCACCGACGGCAAGCCCACGGCACTGTTCCAAGGGAACGAGCTGTACTTGAATCCGTTCGGTCTCGATCGCAAGATCGTCGCCAAGACACTCGATGAAGCTGCGGAGTGCCGCCGCCACGGGATCGTCGTTTCGACCTTCATGCTCGCGCGCGACCCGGACCTAATGCACTTCGTCGAGCGCCTGACCGAGGTCAACCACGGTCGCGCCTACTTCTCGGCCCTCGGCGATCTCGAACAGTCGGTGCTCGTAGACTTCCTGCGCAACCGCCACAGCCGCTTTTGAGCTAGCAGGGACTCCCCATATGACGCCGCCCAGCCCCGACCTCATCCTGTTCGACCTAGATGGCACGCTGATCGATTCGCTGAAGGACATTCACAAGTGCGTGAACCGCCTGCGCGAAACACACGACCTCGCGCCCGTGGATCGCGCGACCGTACAGGGCGGCATCGGTCACGGTGCCCGCGAACTCGTGCGGGCTACGATGCCGGAGAAGATCGACTCCGAGGGCACGCTCGATGACCGCTACGCAGAGCTGCTCCTCGTGTATGAGTCGCACGCCGTCTCGGAGTCGCAGCTGTACCCCGGTGCAGAGCGTTTCCTGCGCCGGGCAGCCAAGCACGCGGATCTAGGGATTCTCAGCAACAAGCCATTGGGAATCACCGGCCGCATCCTCGAGCACCTACAGCTGACGTCGCTGTTTCGAACCGTGCGCTGCCCCGAGAACTCGCGGGTCCGCAAACCCGACCCAGACGCCATGCACGATG
>JBCCHQ010000008.1:0-75983 GCA_039028735.1 Planctomycetota bacterium
CCAAAAGACATCGACGCTGTCGCCAGTGTGCCATTCCACCCAACTCCCGCGGCCCGCGTGATGCTGGCGCTCGTTTGCCTCTCAGGAGTAACTTCCTTCACGTACGAGGTGCTGTGGACACGACTTCTCAGTCACGTGCTCGGCGGCAGCGTCTATGCCTTTGCAACGATGCTTGCCACCTTCTTGACGGGCATCGCAGTCGGCAGTGCCATCGCCAGCCGACTTGCCCAGCGCCAAGCCGATGCTGCGCGCTACTTCTGTTTCACCCAGCTGGGAATAGCGCTGTCATCGGCCGCGACCTTCTTTCTTCTCGATCGGGTGCCGGAGTGGGCCCACGCCGTCGGCGCCAGCGCTGGCACAGCACATCTGGCCAATGCGACCATCTCTGCGGCTGTACTCCTACCTAGCACGCTGTTCATCGGTGCAACCTTCCCGCTCGCAGTTCGCTTTGTCACATCAGACGGCCGCGAAGCGGGCGCAGCAAGTGCCGCAACCTACGCATGGAATACCGGCGGAGCCATCCTTGGCGCACTGCTGGCGGCGTTCGTGCTGATCCCCGTGCTGAAGTATCACGGCACACTGATCGCCGTGGTCGCTGCCAACGTCGTACTCGCCTGGGCAGCAACGCGTTTGAGCCGCGGTATGCCTCGCAGCGAGACGCTAGCAGTCTTTGCCGGCGGGATCGCAGTGATCGTAGCGGCCAGCCTCCTGTCACCACCGTGGCGCTTGCTCACCGCTTCGCCGGTGGCACGCCAAGGTGCGGTATCTGGAACGCAGATTTCACACTACTATGGCGTGGGTCGCTCAGCCGTCGTTCTCGCCCTGCAATCGGCCGGTGGCTTGCGCGTATACTCGAACGGACTCCCCGAAGCGAACGTGCGCTTGCCCGGACACCCCAGAGCACCAGGCGGTGGATGGCTGGGCACTCTGCCATCTCTCATGCGACCCGACGTCGAGCACATGCTGGTCATCGGCTTCGGTGCGGGTACCGCGCTCGAACAGATCCCGCAGACCGTGCAACGCATCGACGTCGTCGAGTTGGAGCCGGAAGTTCTGTCTGCTTGTCGCGCGATTGCGAACGTACGAGCGCAGGACCCGCTCGCCGACCCGCGGCTGCAGCTTCGAATAAACGATGCCCGCGGAGCATTGCTCCTGACCGACGCTCGCTACGACGCCATCGTCTCGCAACCATCACACCCCTGGACCGCTGGTGCTTCCCATCTGTACACGCGAAACTTCTTCGAGCAGGTAGCGGAGCACCTCGACGACGACGGCGTCTTCGTGCAGTGGATGGGGTTGAGTTGGGTCGACGAAGAGCTACTCCGAGCACTCCTCGCAACCCTCGACGCAGTCTTCGAACACGTCAACGTGCTGATGCCCGCCCCCTATCACGAGCTCTACTTCGTAGCGAGCAACGCCCCGCTCGAGGCAGAGGCCGCCGTGCGCAAACTGGTCGCAGAGGTGCCAGAAGACGCCCGTCGCCTCGGCATACTTGGACCCGAGGACCTCTTCGTCGAGCTGGCATTCGATGAACACGCGGTGCGTCGCCTTGCTGCAGGCGCACAGGTCAGCACCGACGATCACAACTTGTTGCAGCTCCGATCGCCCACTCTCCTGGGACAGGAGGCAGAGAGCCGCTGGGGGTCGCGCATCTTCGTAGAGCACGATTCTCGCGACCGGCAGGTCGCCGGGCTCAACACCGCCTACCTCACCCGTCGGCTGCTCGACCGATTCGACGCTGCCGGCGCTCGGCGGTTGGCCGCGATCGAGAAGGATCCGGCACAGCGAGCGCTGTCCGCAGCCTGGCTCCAGGATGGAGTACGCGGCGGACTGACGCCACAGAGCTGGCAACGTCTCGACACGCTGCTGCAGCAGTTTCCCGATTCGGAATCCGTACAAGTCGCGTGGGCGCAGTCGCAACTCGCGCGATACCGTCCGGGACAACAGCTGCCGACTCCTCAGCTTCAGCAGCTGACGCCGCGAGTGCGGGCCCTCTTGGACGCATCCACAGCGATGGCGATCGGCAACTGGCCAGCGGTCGCGCAACTCGAAACTAGTCTCGCTAGTTTCGAACGCTTCGACCCTGGCTTCAAGACGGCCACGCGGCTTCGCGCCCGTTGGCGCGGCATGGCCAGCGATCCCGAGAACAGTCGCGCCGCGGTCGCGTTGCTCGATAGCCTGCCGGATCTCACGCTCGACGATCGAATGCAGCGCGCGGAGTTGCTCTTGCGAGCTGGCGAGCCTGACGCTGCCCTGAACGCGACAGGTGCGATCGTGCAACAGCTCGCAGCCACGTTGGAACGCAATCCGCAGCTCCCGAAGTCACCGGTACTCCCGCGGGCACAAGCGGTGCTCGGGCGAATTCCGGAGACGCCGCAACGACGCAACCAGCTGCAGGCTACTCGCGCAGTCATGCATCGGGTGATGCAACCGTGAACGCCCCTGGGACTACTTCTCCTTCGTGGCCGGAGCACCACCCCCGGCAATCGCAACCCGGATCTCCATCTCGTCAGCCACCGTTGGGATGTTCGGTCCGAGACCAAAATCGCTGCGCTTGAGCGTGAAGGTCGAACGCAGAACAAGCAAATCCCCCTTTTGGCGGCCATGAGTGCGATCACCAAGGCGTCCGGGCAAGTGAGTCGCTTCGATCATGACGGCAACTTCCTTCGTCACCCCCTTGATCGTGAATTCACCGACGACGTTCAGCAAGCTCGCGCCTGCCTTCTTCTTGACCCGCTTGGCAGACTTCACCGACTTGATCACGAATGTGATCGTCGTGTGGTTGGCGATGTCGAGCCACTCTTCACTCTGCAGCTTCGACAGCATACGCGAGTTCGAGACGTGTACGGCCTTCGCCTCGATCTCGATCTTGCCCGTCGTTGCCTGCGGCTTCTTTGGGTCGAACTGCACGGCCCCCTGAATGCCACTCGCCACCCCCATGATCGGCTCGAGATCCGAATCGAGCACGAAAGTCACGTTGTTGACGCGTTTCGGATCACGAAAGTCGAACGAGATTTCAGCGGCGCTACCGCGTGAGCCCGCAACGAGCACGACGAGACCCACCACAACGCCCAACCCAGCCTGCTTTGTCAGCTTCTTCATTGTCACTTCTTTCTACTGCTCGAGTTGCCGCTTGCCTGGCGCCACGCGTCACCGATCCAACCGATGGCGGCGATCACAGCTCCCCACAGAAAGCCCCAGCCAAGAAAGTCGATGCCCGGAATCCACGCTGGTTCGGGCACCAGTCCAGTCAAGCCAGTGATCGGGTCCGGCACCGATCGATAGGCGGTGTTGTGGGTCAACCCCGTGTGGCAACCCCGCGCGATCCAAAGGATCCACGTAACAAGTACAACTCCGACACCGGCGATTAGGCTCCACTTCTTCATCACCGCCTCATACGAACGCTGCAACCTAAGAGTTTGACCGTCATCGAAATTCCGCTCCAACCCGAATCCCTCGCATTCGGCAATGACGCGGTGCATCATGCGGCGGTCCACTTCACCGTCAAAGGAACTGCTCATGCGGACGTCATCTACGCGCACCATCACCGCGGCCTACGTGCTCACGATCACGTTACTGGCGAACACTGCGGCTGCTACGGATGCTGCAACTCCTGCCGAATCGATCACAGCCGGCGACCATGAGTACCGCGCCGCTGGAGTCAATGCTCAAGGCTATCGCGAGTTCCTCCGACTGCGTGATGGGGCCACGGTGGTTCTGATTCCCGGCGGGCACTTCCATCAGCGCGGCTACTGGGATGTACCCGGTACGACGATGAAGGACGACAGGAGCTGGGTGTACCTCCCCCCCATGCTCTACGACAAGTACGAAGTGACGAACCGCCAGGTCGTGAAGTTCCTGCAAGCCGCTGGCGGCGTCCTCTACAGTGACGGCAAGGCCGAACACTTCGACGGTCACCCGTATGCAAGCGCCCACGCATGGGGTCTCGACATCACCGAGGCGGGTGCCCGAGCGCGCGCTGGCTTCGAGGACTTTCCAGCCGTGGGCACATCCGGTTGGCTGGCCGTCGCGTACGCTGCCTGGGTCGGCGGGAAACTACCCAATGGCTTGGAGTTCGAGAAGGCAGCCAGCGGTCCATCGGGCCTCCTGTTCCCGTGGGGCAACGAAGACAAACTCCCAGACAGTACGCGCGCCAATAACTACCTGCACGGGCCGAAGCGCACCGTGCGCGTCGGCAACTATCCAGCCGGTGCGTCCCCGTGGGGACTTCTGGACATGTCCGGGAACGTCTACGAGAGAGCGTACTGGGACGGCACCCAGAGCGCGGATCCTGCCCTACCGACCCGCCAGCCGACGATGCTCAAAGGTGGGGGCTGGGTGAGTCCGAACTGGAGCAACATGCGGTGCGTCGACCGCTGCGGCCAGGACATGGACCTGATGGAAGGCAGCGTTGGTTTTCGCGTTTGCATCACGGATCCAGAGGTCCTGCAACACTTCGCCGTGGCCAAGCCGAAACTGCGCATCTTCACAGACGCGCTGGACGCCTACGAAGAGGCCAGCGAGCGCAACGTCCCCATATTCTTGTACATGGGTTACGAAAGATGCGGCCAGTGTGACCGCGTCCAAGCGCAGCTGTTTCAAGACCCCCAGTTCATCGACTATTGCAACCAGCATCTCGTCGTGCTGATCGGTCACTGCACGCGAGATTCGATCGACATGCCCAAAACGCCGGTCACCGACGACGGCATCTTCTTCGCACACTCAGGCGTGCCACTGGAAGACATCCAGCAGGTGTGGTGGGACTTCTCGATGTGGCGTGTCGCGCACTACGTCCGGTTGCCTGACAGCGTGCCTCTGTTTCAGATAAGTCCCGGGCTCTTCCTGCTCAATCCCTACCGCGAGCAGGTCCGCAACCCTGATGACGCCGTTCTGATCGACGACCAAAGGTTCATGCGGCACAAGGGCGGCCTGGAAGTTCCCTTCTACCTGGACCGCTTTCGTGAGGCCCAAGCCAAGCTAGGCGTGGGCTTGACGCTCCAACAGTATCAGGATGGTGCGGAAGCTCCTCCGACCGATTGGCGCCCGACTCCCGAAGATGCAAAGTTGTGGCGCACGGCTCTCGACCGCATGCAGACTCTCCGCGCAGCTTTGCAACAGTTTGCCGCCGACAACGGCGGGCGTTATCCAGAAGGGCTCGAAGCACTGCGCAGTCTGCTGCGCCACGGGTGGCTGCCACAGGATCCCTTCCGTGGCGAGTACTTCCGTTACGAACTCACCACCTCGGGCTTTCGACTCGTCTGCCATGGTCGCGGCGATCAGGTCGGCGGCGAGATGATTCCGGAGCGCGACATCGTCTGCACGGAATCCATGGCACCCTCCCCCGCTCCTAGTCGCGAGTGAGCGTGACGAAGAACAAGACTCTACGTTGTGGAGAAAAGGAATTGGGACCAAGCGCTGCAAACCAAGGACCGTCCGTGGTCTCTTCGTTGACGCAGCTCGAACCACGCAACCGACAACCTGACTGCCGCAAAGGAATCTCTGCGATGCATACCCTCGCCGTGGCCCTCGTGCTTGCGACGCTGGTCGTGACCAGTGGCTGTGTGTCCCCGGCAGATACTGGGCAGATACCACACCGACTACCCGGATCCGGCAAGCACATCGTCTTCGTTACCGGGGACGAAGAGTACCGGTCGGAAGAAGGCATGCCACAACTCGCACAGATCCTGACCAAGCATCACGGCTTCACCTGCACTGTGCTCTATGCGCTAGACTCAAACGGACACATCGATCCGGACCGACAGGACAACATACCCGGGCTCGAGGCGCTCACGACAGCAGACCTGCTGGTCCTCTTCACGCGCTTTCGGGACCTCCCCGACGACCAGATGCGGCACATTGTGGACTACGTCGAATCTGGTAGGCCCATCGTAGGCTTGCGTACGGCAACCCACGCCTTCGACTGCCGAAGCAGCACAACCTACGAACGCTACAGCTGGCGCAGCAAGACTTGGTCAGGAGGCTTCGGTCGGCAAGTCTTGGGCGAAACGTGGATCAACCACCACGGAGGACACAAGACGCAGAGCGCGCGTGGGATCATCGCTCCGGCTGCGGCTGAGCATCCCATCGTGACCGGTATCGCCGACGGTGATATCTGGGACCCCGCCGATGTCTACGGAGTCCGATTGCCGTTGCTGCCAGGCTGCACGCCATTGGTTCTTGGACAGGTTCTCGATGGCATGACCCCCGACAGCCCCGCCGCACGCCCACGCACCGACGAGAAAACGGGACAGACTGTCGATCAGAACGAACCGATGATGCCCATTGCCTGGACTCGGGAGTACACAACACCCACCCAACACCGCGCTCGGGTCTTCACGACGACGATCGGTTCAGCGCAAGCGTTCGAGCATGCGGGGAGCCGCCGGCTCATCGTCAACGCATGCTACTGGGCGCTACGACTGGAGCACGCCATCCGTGCCAACAGCAGCGTGGCGATCGTTGGCGAATACTCCCCGAGCCCGTTTGGTTTCGGCGGCTATCGGCCGAACCAGTTGCCCGTGGTAGTCCACCTGCGGGCGGACGTCGAATGAAGCGTTGGTCGCTCCTGTTCTTGGTCTTCGTATGCGGAGCCGTCGCGATGGCCTGGCGATCGTGGCCCGAGGCAGCCCAGCTCGAACTGGCCAGCGGGTCTCGCGTCGTACTGCTTGGCAACTCGCTGGCAGAACGTATGCAACACGACGGCTGGCTCGAAACCTACGTACAAGCCGCCCGCCCGGAGGATCGGATTGTCTTTCGCAACCACGGTTTCGCGGGCGATACGATCTCCGAGCGCCCTCGCAGTCAGGGATATCTGGATCCACACGGCTATCTGGAAGTCTCGCGTGCCGATGTGATCCTGGCCTTCTTTGGCTACAACGAATCGTACGCGAACAACCCCGACGCATACCGGGGCCAGCTGTCGAGGTGGGTCGAGGAAACGCTAGAGCAACGCTACAACGGCAAAAGCCCGCCGCAGATCGTGTTGTTCTCACCGCTGGCGCACGAGTACCTCCGCGACCCGAATCTTCCGACCGGTGTAGAGAACAACAAACGTCTCTCGGCCTATGCGCAAGTCACCGCAGCAGTCGCTGAATCTCACGGTCTCCCCTACGTCGACCTGTTCGCTCACTCGAGCGAGATCTTCGACGATCCCGCGCGATTGACGATCAACGGGATCCATTTGAACAGCGAGGGCAACCGACGGATCGCCATTTACATCGTTCGCGCGCTCTTCGGCTTGAGCGCTGCCGACGATGACGAGCAACTTCGTGCGATCCGTGCCGCCGTGCTCGACAAGAACAAGCATTGGTTTCGCCGTTATCGGGCGACCGACGGTAACGATGTTTGGGGTGGGCGGTCCAAGCTCACGTTCGTCGATGAACAGTCGAACAAAGATGTTCTAGCGCACGAGTTGACGATGCTCGATGTCTTGACTGCCAATCGAGACGCTCATATCTGGGCGATCGCAAGCGGCAACGACGAACACGTCATCGACGACAGCAATGTGCCTGCGCCGATCCCCGTGACTTCGAACGTCGGTGGCGGGTCGGCAAGCAGCAGCGCCGACAAGGAGGGGCAGCTGCGCTACCACACGCCATCGGAAACCGTAGCCCAGCTAGTTCTCGAGCCCGGGTTGCAGGCGAACGTGTTCGCGTCGGAGGAGATGTTCCCGGAGTTGGTCAATCCAGTGCAAACCGCGATCGACACCAAGGGACGCCTCTGGGTTGCTGCCTGGCCGACGTATCCGAAATGGGCGCCGCTGCAGCAACAAGAAGACAAGCTGTTGATCTTGCCGGACGACGATCGTGATGGCGTCGCCGATCGAGCCATCGTCTTCGCCGAGGTCGCAAATCCAACTGGGTTCGAGTTCTGGGGAGGTGGCGTCATCGTCGCCAGTGCCCCAGACTTGATCTTCCTGCGAGATACTGACGGTGACGACCGGGCCGACGTACGAATCCCCCTCCTGCATGGCCTGGACTCAGCCGATACCCACCACGCCGCGAATGGCCTCATCTACGGCCCGGGGGGCAACCTGTACTACCAACGAGGAGTGTTTCACGTCAGTAACGTCGAGACCCCTTGGCAAACGCCGCAGCTCCATACGACCAGTGGCATGTACCGCTTCAATCCGCGCACTTTCGAGTTCTCGTTTCACGCAACCAACAGCCCGAATCCACACGGCATTTGCTTCGATCGCTGGGGCAACCACTTTGCAACGGACGGCACAGGGGGCGCAGCCTACCAAGTCAGACCCGGCCTGCTGGACGGCTTCGAGATGCAAAAGCTCCTCGACCACACGGTGCGACCAGTCGCGGCCAGCGGTATTCTCTCGAGCGCCCACTTCCCGGCGCACTATCAAGGCAACTTTCTGATTCTGAACACGATCGGATTCCTTGGCATCAAGCGCTACACGCTGGCAACCGACGAGGACGGCGACGTGTGGGGAACTGAAGCTGCCAACCTGCTGGTATCTCCAACCGATCGCAACTTCCGGCCGACCGACCTGGAGATCGGCGACGACGGAGCCCTCTACGTGGCGGATTGGCAAAACGTCATCATCGGCCACATGCAGCATCACGTGCGCGATCCGAACCGCGATCACGAGCATGGACGCGTCTATCGGATCGTCGCTGCGAACCGACCCATGCTTCCGCATACGAAGGTGGATGGCGCGCCGATCCCGACGCTCCTCGATCGCTTGACCGATCCCACGAACGGGATCCGCCATCGAGCCCGTATTGAACTGAGCGAGCGCGACACACAGGAAGTCATGGTTGCTCTTGCCCAGTGGCGCAAACAATGGGATGCAACGCGCCGCGAGCACGCTGGGCCGCTGCTAGAAGCACTCTGGGTGCAGCAGCAACACAACGTCCGTAACCTACCACTAATGAGAAACTTACTGCGATCGCCGGAGGCACGGGCGCGGGTCGCGGCGGCGACGGTAGAACGTTTCTGGAGCGGGACCGCTCGCACGGACGCGACCATGGCCGAGGACCCGACGCCACGCCCCCAGACCACACCGGTCGCCCAGCTAAAGGCGCGTGGCTTTGGTAGAGCCGACCTGGACTCCTATGCCCGAGGGGCACAAATCTACGTCCGCGAATCCCACTGTGTGACCTGCCACCAGCTCGACGGCAGCGGCACCGAGAACGGTTACCCTCCGATCGTCGAGAACGATTGGGTCCTCGGTGACGAAGAGCGATTGATCAAACTCACGCTACGCGGGTTGACCGGGGAGCTGCAACTCGACGGCGTCACCTACAACGCCGCGGCCAGCAATCTGCCGCCGATGACGGCGTTTCGCGATCTTCTCGACGACGAAGAGGTGGCCGCCGTCTTGACCTACGTGCGCAACAGCTTCGGCAACGTCGCGGCCCCAGTTTCCGCGGCGCAGGTGAAGCGAGTTCGCGAATCGATCGAGAACTGGGGGACTCCCTACACCGTCGAAGAGCTGCTGGCTCCGACCAGGCGGTAACGCTCCCCGTCCACAACCGGGCCGGACGATCGATGGTCACTCCCCCCCGTCGACTTGCAGAACTGCAACGAATCTCACTTTGAGAACTGCCAACCCCAGCGCGCTACGGCAAGCATTCTCGCAAGAGGTTGGCTCTGGCAACTCTCGCCGTACAATTACGGGTCGTACTCTATGGGTCGAATCATCAGTGCAACAAGATACTCGAACTCCGGGATTCACGTTCCGAGGAGGAGCTCCATGTTTCGCGTCACGCGCCATCTCGTCATATGTGCCATGACACTTCTGCTGTCGCTCGGCTCGGGTGGACCTGGGTCCGCTCAAACCGCATCCGCGCAGCCTGCCCTAGCGGCCCCCGTGCAGATGCGCGGGCACGAGACTGCGCACGGCGTGCAGCTACGCTGGCTCAACTCCGCCAAGTACGACTCGCTGCAGATCCTGCGCAACGGCGACCCGATCGCGACGCTGCCAGGTGATGCCAGCGACTACTTTGACGGCGCCGCTTCGACCGGCTGCAACCACTACGATCTGCTGGCAACAACCGGAGGCATCAGCGCGAGCCCGATCGCTCACACCGTGCTGGTCGCCGGCGACCGCACCGACTTGATCTGGGCACCGGCCGGCACCGTTGGCGGTCTCACGGACAGCGCCCGGATGCTGTACCGAACGCTGCAGGCCAACGGACGCCATCCGCTGCGAATCACGACCCTTCCAGCCGGCGCGGACCTGGCACCGTTCGACTCGGTCTGGGTCACCCTCGGTACCTTCCCGTACAACCACGTGTTGACGCCGCAAGAGTCACAGGTGCTGCTCGACTACACGTCGGGGCCAGAGCGTGTGCTGTACCTAGAGGGTGGCGATACTTGGTTCGATGATCCTGCAACGCCACTCCATGACCTCTTCGGTGCTTACGCTACTGACGGGGGTGACGCCGACTTGACGACACAGTTTGGTACCACGAACCTCTGCTTGATCGTCCTCGACGCCGACTACGTTGGCGAACAAGAGAGCATCGATCGTTTGGCACCCAGCACTCACGGCGTACCGTTGTTGCGCAATGACATTCCTGCGTATGACACAGTCGTCCTGCGCCAATTGCCGCACGGCTCCTACACGGTTGCTGCGAGCCACGAGTTCGGTGGCCTCGAGCCAATCGCCGGTGATCTCGCGGGCCTGATGGAGCTCTACCTCGATTGCCTCGACATTCGCCGTCCGCACCAATTGGAACTGCATTCGATCGCACCGATACGGGGCCTGTCGACCGGTGGCGAACGGGTCACGCTGCAGGGCAGCTTCTCGCGCCAAACGCAGGTCTTCTTCGGCGGCGTACCAGCCACCAACTTCGTGTACATCGATCACGACACCGTCGAAGTCGTCGCCCCGGCGAATGTTGCTGGCCTCGTAGACGTCACCGCCAGCGACGCGCTGGGAAGCACGTCGCTGTTGCAGGCTTTTGAGTACCTGCCGGCGCCGATCGCGACCCATGCCAATTCCTCCAGTGGTGCCCTGGCATTCGGTCCCGGCAACATGCCGACAGTACAGAGCGGTACGCTTTCAACGAACGGCAACGGCGTATTCACTGCGACCATCGCTGCGGTCGACACCAGCCGTGCGTTCCTGATCTTCAACGCCCGCCACAACAACTCGGATCCGGACGGATCCATGTTGCGCGGACGCATCGCGTCCTCGACGTCAGTAGAGTTCGCTCGTGTGACCAATGGCGGTGACGTCATTGACGTGCAGTGGTATGTCGTTGAGTACCCGGCCGGCGTCATCAGCGTGCAGCGTGGCACGATCCCGACCATGAACTCGACGACGATCGACGTCGGAATCACGCCCGTCGACTTGGACCAGGCGTTCGTGACTTGGTCGAAGACACCCGCTGCAACCGATTCCTCCTGGGGATCGAACGACCCCATCCTGATGGAGCTCACGGCCACCGACAACTTGCAGCTGCGCGTGGCGGGCACCCACTCCGCCCACGTAATCTGGTGGCAGGTCGTCGAATTCACAAATGCCGCAGACATCTTGGTTCAGCGCGGCACGACCTCCCTGACTGCAGGGCTCTCGTCGGTCGACGTAACGCTCGGCACTGCAATCGACACTGATCAGACCTTCTTGATGACGGGCTTCACGAGTGGTGACGGTGGTTCCGACATCGGCTCGCGCATGCTTCGCGGCCAAGTCATCGACAGCGACACCATCCGCTTCGACCGCGATCTCACGTCGGACGACATTGACGAGATCGCGTGGCAAGTCGTCGAGCTGCGAGACGGCTCGACGGTCCAACGCGGAAGCGCCTCATTCGCATCTGGCGTCTCTCAAACGTCCGAGGCTTTGACAGCAGTCGATCTGACACGCGCCGTCGCCTTCGCCTCCGCGCAGCCAGACGCTGGTCTGAGCATGGGCAAGACGGCCTACAGCGGTAATGACATCACTGGCGTCGGCTGTGCCACGCTGTCGTTGTCGACAACCTCTGTCACATTGGAACGCAACAACACGTCGTCGACCGCAGATATCGGGTGGTTCGTCGTCGAGTGGGGTAGCGGCATTCTGCCGCCCAGCATCGCGACAGTATCGCCGAACAACGGCACACCGTTCGGCGGCGACACGGTGACGATCACCGGTAGTGAGTTCACAGCGGACGCCGTCGTCAGCTTCGATGGCATCGCAGCAGCAACGACGTTTGTGAACACCAACACGCTTACAGCAACGACTCCAGCCCATGCTTCTGGATCTGTCGACGTCACCGTCGCCGGAAGCACTGGATCAGACACGCTGAGCAACGGTTTCACGTACAATCCAGCCCCGTCTCTCTCCGCTGTTTCGCCGACGAGTGGTACGCCGCTCGGTGGTGATACGCTGACAGTGACAGGCAGCAGCTTCACAGCGGACGCAAGCTTGACAGTCGACGGGGTCGCTGTCGCCACGACGTTCGTCAACTCGACGACCCTGACTGCAGTCACCGTTGCGCACGCGCCGGGCACCGTCGACGTCGCTGTGTCGAACCTCAACGGCTCCGACAGCCTCAGCAATGCCTTTACGTTCCTGACACCGCCCGCGATCACGACGATCGCGCCCACCAGCGGTACGCCGCTGGGCGGCGAGACTCTAACGGTGACTGGAACAAACTTCACGGCGGACGCTACGATCGCGATCGACGGCGCCGTGCAAACGACGACTTTCGTCAGCGCGACGACGCTCACGGCCGTAACCCCTGCTCATGCACCGGGCGCCGTCGACGTAACCGTCGCGAGCGTCAACGGCTCAGACACCCTGAGTAACGGCTTCACGTACCAGCAGCCCCCTGACATCACAGGCGTTCTTCCAAACGATGGGTCGCCGCTCGGCGGTG
This sequence comes from Planctomycetota bacterium, assembly GCA_039028735.1. Taxonomy (GTDB): domain Bacteria; phylum Planctomycetota; class UBA8108; order UBA1146; family JAJFFE01; genus JBCCHQ01. The sequence goes on from JBCCHQ010000008.1 coordinate 12,828, forward strand.
ACAGCGTGACGATCACGGGGAGCAACTTCACAGCGGGCACAACCGTGGCCTTCGACGGCGTTACCATCCCGACGACTTTCGTCAACACCGTGACTCTGACCGTCACGACACCGCCCCACGCACCTGGGTTCGTACCCGTCAGCGTAACGAACGCCAACGGCTCCGACACTCTTGCGTTCGGCTTCACTTACAACAACCCACCTTCGATCAGTTCAGTCGCGCCGAGCAATGGAACCCCATTGGGTGGCGACACGGTCACAGTGTCGGGGTCGAACTTCACGCCGACCACGACCGTGAGCTTCGACGGGATCGCTGCGGCGACGACCTATGTGACGACCACGTCTCTCACAGCCGTGACTCCGGCGCACGCCACAGGAACGGTTGACGTGGCCGTAGCCAACGTCAACGGCACCGACACCCTGGCTGCAGCGTTCACGTATGACGCCGGCCCAGTCTTGACCAGCTTGACGCCAACCAATGGTCCACCCGCCGGAGGCGTGACCGTCACCGTAACGGGATCCAACTTCACGGCGGATGCGACGGTCTCGTTCGACGGCACGAACGCGACAACGAGTTTCGTGAACAGCACGACGCTGACCGCGTCCTCCCCGGCGCATGCTCCGGGAACCGTGAACGTGACTGTCACGAGTATCAACGGCAGTTCGACCCTGACAGCGGCTTTCACGTACGACAACCCACCGAGCATCAGTAGCATCTCGCCGGCGAACGGGACGCCACTCGGAGGAGACACGGTCAACGTCTCCGGGGCCGACTTCACCCCTTCCACAACAGTCTCCATCGACGGTGCAACCGTCGCGACGACCTTCCTCAGCGCCACGACGCTGACCGCTGTCACGGCAGCACACGCACCAGGGACCGTCGACGTCGCGGTCGCGAACGTCAATGGGGCCGACACCTTGCCGAACGCATTCACGTTCGACAGTCCCCCCGACGTGACCGGCGTTACCCCTTCGAACGGGTCCCCTCTGGGTGCTGAGAACATCACCGTCAGTGGCGCCAACTTCACAGCCGACGCTGTGGTCTTCATCGACGGCATTGCAGCGGCGACAACCTTCGTCAGCAGCACGACGCTCACCGCAACGACACCGGCACACGCGCCTGGAGTCGTCAACGTGTCGGTATCCAACATCAACGGCTCTGACACCGTGATCGCGGCATTCAACTACGACAACCCACCCAGTCTCGCCAGCTTGGCACCAACCAATGGCAGCCCACTGGGCGGCGACACGGTCACAGTTACCGGAGCCGACTTCACACCAGATGCCACCGTCACTGTCGACGGTACCGCCGTCGCAACGACTTACGTCAACGCGACGACACTCACGATCACGACACTGGCCCATGCTCCGGGCGCAGTCGACGTCGCTGTGTCCAGCTTGAACGGCTCTGACACGCTGCTGGGTGCGTTCACGTACGACGAACCGCCGACTCTGACAGCGGTGAACCCTAACAACGGCCCTCCGGCAGGTGGTCAGACGGTCACCGTCACAGGGACCAACTTCACGGCCGATGCAGTCGTGGCCTTCGACGGGATAGCCGCCACGACGACGTTCGTGAGCGCGACGAGCCTGACAGCATTGACCCCGGCACACAGCAATGGGGTTGTCGATGTCAGCGTCTCGAACCTCAACGGGAGTGCAACGCTGGCTGCGATCTACACGTACAACGACGCGCCATCGATTGCGTCGCTAGCGCCAGCCAACGGCACACCACTCGGCGGTGACACGGTCACGATCACCGGGTCTGGGTTCACCGGAGACGCGGCCGTCACTTTCGACGGAATTACAGCAGCGACCACCTTCGTCAGCACGACGACGCTGACAGTGATCACGCCAGCCCACGCCCCGGGCACTGTCGATGTCATGGTGACGAACATCAACGGCAGCGACACGCTCGCAGCCGGCTTCATTTACGATACCCCCCCAATCTTGACGAGTGTCTCGCCGGCGAGCGGCACTCCACTCGGCGGTGACACGCTGACGATCTCGGGGGCGAATTTCACACCGGATACAACGGCCACTGTCGATGGAATGGCAACGGCGACCACCTTCGTCAACACGACCACGGTCACTGTCGTCACAGCCCCCCATGCTCCGGGCGCGGTCGACATCGCCGTAACCAACACGAATGGCTCTGCCACACTGACCGATGCCTTCACGTTCAATGCACCGCCAACGATTGCGACGGTCTCGCCGTCGAACGGCTCACCCCTCGGCATGCAGACGATCACCGTCACAGGTACCGGATTCACTCCGGACGCCGTCGTTGCCGTGGATGGCATGGCGCTCAGCACGATCTACGTGTCGCCAACGACTCTGCTCGCCACGACCCTGGCGAATGCGCCCGGTGTAGTCGACGTCGCGGTCTCGAACGTCAATGGCTCGGCCACACTGGCGGGTTCATTCACGTATGACAGTCCGCCAACGATTCAAAGCGTCACACCCAATTCCGGGACCCCGCTCGGTGGCGAAGTCGTGACGGTCACCGGCACGAACTACACGCCTGGGACGCTCGCATTGTTCGGCGGCGTTGTTGCGGCGACGACCTTCGTCGATGCCACTACGCTGACGGCGACAACCCCCGCTCATGTGCCTGGCAGCTTCGTCGTGAACGTCGTCAACACCAACGGCAGCGGTAGCCTGTTCGCTGGCTACACGTACGACGACTACGCAACGATCGCAGCCGCGGCCCCGTCCAGCGGCACGCCGTTGGGCGGCACGGCCGTCACACTAACCGGCACTGGCTTCACGGGGACGACTTCCGTGACGTTCGGAGGCGTGCCAGCCGCCAGCGTGACGTTCGTGAACTCAACGACTCTGATCGCCGTCACGGCCCCTCAAGCCTCAGGCACGGTCAACATCGTGATCGCGAATGCCAACGGTACTGACACCCTGACGGGCGGCTTCACGTTCGATTCAGTCCCAGCAATCTCGAGCGTCGCGCCGAGCGCTGGAACACCCTTCGGTGGAGACACACTGACGGTGGTCGGTACGAACTTCACTGCCGACGCTGTCGTCAGCATCGACGGCACGAATCTCGTGACAACCTTCGTCAGCCCGACCATTCTGACCGCCGTAACCGCAGCTCATGCACCTGGGACCGAGAACGTGACGGTCACGAACGTCAACGGCTCGGCAACTCTTCCGGGTGCATTCACGTTCGATAGTCCTCCAACACTCGCGACGGTTGCCCCACTAAACGGAACACCGCTTGGTGGCGATCTTCTGACTTTGACCGGTGCCAACTTCACCGCGTCCACTTCGGTCACGATCGATGGAGCTGCTACACCGGCAACGTTTGTCAGCAGCACGACTCTGACGGTCGTCACGGCGCCGCACGCGCCAGGCACCGTCGACGTCGCTGTAGCAAACGTCAACGGATCAGACACGCTCTCGGGCGCCTTCACGTACGACAGCCCTCCTGCTCTCACCAGCGTGGCACCGGCCAACGGTACACCGCTCGGCGGGGATACGCTGACCCTAACCGGGTCGGCGTTCACGCTGGGCACCGACGTCTTGATCGATGGCAGCGTCGCGGTTTCCACATTCGTGAGTTCGACAACGCTGACTGTGGTGACCCCTGCACATGCGCCGGGTAGCGTCGACGTGGCAGTGACCAACGTCAACGGCTCAGCCACACTCGCTGCCAGTTTCACGTACGACGCACCGCCGCAGATCACCAGCGTTGCGCCGAGCGTCGGCACGGCTCTCGGTGGCCAGACCGTGACTGTAAACGGTAGCAACTTCACCGCAGACGCCGCCGTCGCTTTCGACGGCGTTACCGCAGCGACCAGCTTTGTCGACAGCAACACCCTGACGGCGATCACGCCGGCACACGCTGCAGGGGCCATCGATGTCAGCGTCATGAACCTGAACGGTACGGCAACCCTTGCGACCGGCTACAACTACGTAGACCCGCCGACCTTGGCGAGCGTATCGCCGACCAGCGGCTCGCCTCTCGGTGGAGAAATCGTCACGATCTCGGGTGCAAACTTCACCCTGGGCAGTGTCGTCACCGTCGACGGTACGGCTGCCGCCGCGAGTTTCGTCGACTCTGGCACGATAACGATTACCACACCGCCACACGCTCCCGGCGCAGTGGACATCGGCGTGAGTAACTCGATCGGCAGCGACACGCTCTCACTTGCCTTCACCTACAATACTCCCCCGGGCTTGACGGCCGTGACACCGACAAACGGCACCCCGCTGGGCGGGGACACACTGACGATCTCGGGTACCAACCTAACCGCTGACAGCGTCGTCAGCATCGACGGGACAGCGGTAGCAACCACGTTCGTCAGCGCGACGACACTCACCGCCGTAACGGTTGCGCACGCACCCGGCTTGGTCGATATCAGCGTTGCCAACGTCAATGGTGCGAGCGTGCTTGCAAGCAGCTTCACGTTCGACAACCCGCCGTCGGTGACTTCAGTATCTCCTGGTGCTGGTAGCCCTCTGGGCGGACAGACGATCACGATATCGGGTGTGAATTTCACAGCTGACGCCACGGTGTCTTTCGATGGAATCGCCGCCGCAACGACTTTCGTCGACAGCATGACCCTGAGCGCCGTGACACCTGCACACGCGCCGGGAGCCGTCGATGTTACGGTCACCAACCTCAACGGTAGCGCTACACTCTCGGGTGGATTCGCATTCAACGGGCCGCCAGTGGCTACTGGGATCTCTCCGTCTGATGGTAGCCAGGTTGGCGGTGACACCGTGACGATCACGGGTACCGGATTCATCGGCGATGAGACCGTGACGTTCGACGGGATCGCGGCAACTACCGTGAACTTCATCAACGGCAGCACGATCACGGCCGAAACGCCGCCGCATACCGCTGGCTTTGTCGACGTCGCCGTATCCAACGTCAACGGCACATCGACGCTCGTTGGCGCATTCGAGTACTTGTCGACGCCGACCATCACGTCGTTGAGCCCGACCGAGGGCAGTTCGTTGGGTGGCACCACGGTCACGCTTACGGGAAGCAACTACATTGGTGGCGAGACCGTCACATTCGACGGTATCCCTGCTCCATCAGTCACCCTGATCAACTCGACGACACTCGACGTTGTCACTCCCCCACACGCACCAGGTGCTGTCACGGTCGCGGTTTCAAACGTGAACGGCTCCGGCGCACTACCGCTGAGCTTCACGTACGAGGCCCCACCAGCGCTCAGCGGGTTGACACCGCCGTCGGGGTCGCCACTGGGAGTGACCACGGTCGTCGTGATGGGCAGCGGCTTTGACAATGCAACTGTAGTGACCTTCGATGGGCTGCTGCCAGCAACCACGACCTTCATAGACTCTTCGAACATCGAGGTTGTCGCACCCGCACACATTCCTGGCTTCGTCGACGTCACGGTAACGAACTCAAACGGTTCCGATACGGCTCTCGGCGCATTCCTCTACGAGTCGCCGCCGCAGACGCTGTTCGTGGCTCCGATCGTGGGAACGTCGTTGGGTGGAGATACGGTCACCGTAACCGGGATGGATTTCACGCCGGACTCGGTGGTTCTGTTCGGCGCGACGCCAGCGGCCACGACCTATATTGACGCGACGACCCTCGAGGCCGTCACACCACCGCAGCCCGGTGGCTTGACGGACGTGAGCGTCACCAACGCGAATGGGAACTCGGTACTCCCCAACGCGTTCACGTTCCAAGCGACGCTGTTCGTCACGGTCGTGACACCCGGCCAAGGCCCCGTTGCGGGAGGCACCACTGTTTCTGTCGTGGGTACAGGCTTCCAAGGAAATGAGGTCGTGCTCTTCGATGGCATCCCAGCTACTTCGCTGACGCTGATCAACGCCGGTCAGCTAGAAGCGGTCACACCAGCGCACGCGGCCGGTTCGGTCGACGTCGATGTGGTCGGGCCAGTCGAGAGCGCTACGCTGCCGAATGGCTTCGTGTACGTCGCTCCACCAACTCTGACGTCGATCACTCCTTCTGGAGGTGATGTCGGGGGCGGCAACATCGTGAACATTACGGGGACGAATCTGGGGTCGGTACTGGATACGACCATCATGTTCGGCGCGAACCCAGCCAGTGTCTCGAGCGTCGCTTTGGACCAGTCTAGTGCGATCCTGATCTCGCCGCCGGGTCCCCCGGGCTTTGCGGACGTGACCGTCACGACTGCAGGAGGTTCGGCCACGATCACGGATGGTTTCCTCTACTCGAGCGGTGTGTTCACGCGCGGCGACTCGAACCAGGACAACCAGATCAACCTCGCGGACGCGATCTTCAACCTCAGCTACCTCTTTGCAAATGGCGCCGCCCCACTTTGCTTCGACGCAGCGGATACCAACGACGACAGTTTCATCGACCTCGCGGACGTGATCTATCTCGTTTCGTTCTTGTTCGCGAACGGTAGCCCGCCACCGACGCCGTTCGAAGTGCCAGGGCCCGACCCGACGTTGGACACGCTGAACTGTCTCAACTAGGCGCGGCAGGGCCGAGCGGCTACCTAAAAACAGAGAACGACGGAACTGCGCGCAGTGCGCGGCTCCGTCGTTCTCATTTTCACCAAATCAGTACCAGCGCTTCAGGGGCAGTTTGCAAACGACAGACAGCCACGTCCTGGGCCACAAGCCGGAAACGGTGCGGCCGGCACCGGGCCGTGGGCAAACAGGTACATCGCAAGGAAGACTGCGTCAGCCAAGTCCACGTTCACGTCGTTGTTGGTATCGGCAGCGTCATAGCAACCGCCTGGCACTCCGGCTGCGGCAACCCAACGCGCAACAAAAACTACGTCTGATACATCCACGATGCCGTCATCGTTTGAGTCACCACGCACGAAGTCGACGTTCGCGGGCACGAGGCAGAAGTTGGTGTTCGGGGCAACGACTCCGTAGAAGATGCTGAGGTCAATCTGCATGGGGCAGATACCCGGGCCCAATCCGACTGGCATCCCGATCGCATCAATAGCCACCTGACATGGGCCGATCGGGAGGTTACTGAAGACGTAGTCGCCAAGCGCGCCCGAGACCTGCGTTTCAGTGTAGTCGTCAGCCGTGCCTAGGATTCCATCGTTGCCAGCACAAGTCGCAACGACCGGGACGCCGGCGATTCCAACTTCGGCACTGTCTTCGACGCCATTGTCGTTCGCATCGAGCCAGATCGTGCCGGAGACGTCACCCGAGGGTGGCGTTTGCAAGACGAGCGCCGAGGCCACCCAAGCAAAGGATGACGGCAGATTCGCACCTCCTGGTGGACCGGACAAGACCTGCACCGACAGAGACGAGACACCAGCGCCGATGGGAACGTCGAGCGCCAAGTGGTCCCATTCCGCACCAGACGTACTACCCAACAGATCTGGATGATCCGTGACCACGCCATCTGTTTCGATACGAATCGAGTTGGGACGGTTCGCCTGGACGTCAGCGACGACGACCTGCAACGTCGCGGTGCGACTGGTTGGCAGCGGCGAGAACAGGAACGACTGTGGTTGGGTCGTGTCCAAAGGCGGTGTGAAGTAGTGAAAAGCCATGTCGAGGCCATCGGTCAAGAACAGCTCACTGGCTGTCTGCCCATCATCGACAACGACAAACAGCGACGCGCCGTGTGCGAGAATGTCGAAGTCCAAGCCGGTGATTGCGACGCTATTGGTTCCCGGGTTCAACGTCACGTTGTTCGTTACGTCTGCACGAAACGCCGAACAATAGGTGCTCGAGAAGAACAGCGTCGGGCCTCCAGTCAAGACCCCCACCACCTGCACTCCATTCACGAGCGCCGTGTCATCGCTGCCTGTCACGGGCCCCGTGTGAAAACCAGTCCAGCACAACAGTATCTGCGCCACCGACACGCCTGTTGGGACCTCGATTTCGATCGTGCTGGCGCCTGAGAGTAAACCAGTCCCGGCGCTGACCAGATCGCTCCCGGCAGCCAGCGGAGTGCTGAGGGGGCCCAACGCCTCTGTACCATCCGCGTGAGCCGCGGCAGCAAAGCCCAGACTGAGAACCAGGGCCAGCAGAGTGCGAATGTACGAGTACTGAGGTGCCATTGGACACACTCCGTCCTAGCGCTTTGTAGAGGGATTGCCTGCGAAGAGGGCGCACGGCTTTCGCAATGCTTTGAGAGCGTGCGGTCGCAGCCCAACAGCTTGGCTGCTGGTTAGACCGTGGCGTGGAGAGGCGCCATCACCCGCTTGCTTGGCGGTGCCAGACAATTTGGGGGATCCATCTTAGCACTCGACCGCAGCAGCCCAAATCAAAGCCCGCACGAAGTGACGAGAGCGCAACTTACGAAGCACTCCGCAAACGGCCAGACGAGCGGGATGTGCCCCGGCCAGAACGCCAGCAAAGTCGAAACCTGGGGCCTTGGGGTCGCTGCTCGTGCGCCCTACAATGCGCCCTGGTGCCCGAGACCCACGGCGCGACTGCCCACCCTCCAAGACGGTGGCTGCGCCCCACTTACATGGAAAGCGAGCAAGCACGCATGAACTGGACGGAACTACTCAACGCGGAGATCACTGGAGCCTATGGCGCCGCGGAAGGGCTGTTCGACCTCGTCGAGGACGGCGAGCTCGGTTGGAAGCCAGAGCAAGGCGCCAACTGGATGACGACCGGCCAGCTGCTACAGCACGTAACCGAGGCGTGCGGTTGCTGTTGTGCAGGTTTCGTCACTGGCGATTGGAAGATGCCAGACGGGACGGATCTCAAAGATGTTCCCCCCGAGGAGATGATGCCACCAGCCGAGAAGATGGGCGCTGTCGACAGCGTTGCGAAGGCCCGCGAACTGCTCGCCGCTGACAAAGCCGTCGCGCTCCAAATGGTCGAGCGAGCGGGTGAGGAACGACTGTCGAGCGAGAAGTGCTCGGCCCCGTGGATGCCAGGATTCGAGCAACCGCTCGGGCAACACTTGCTGCAGATGGTGGCGCATCTCAACACCCACAAGGCGCAGCTCTACTACTACTTGAAGCTGCAAGGGAAGCCGGTACACACCGGTCATCTCTACGGGATGGGAAGTGGGTGCTAACGCAGTCTGCCGGCGATCGCTGCTAGCAGCTGCTGGGTGACGGGCTCATGCAAGGCGTGAGCCCGTCCGCCGTCGCGTCGCTGCCGCACGCCGGATAGGGCGCCTGCGGCGCCGCGGAGCTCGGCACGAACAGAAAGTTCAGGAGCTGCACCGCATCGAGGATGTTGAGCGCCCCGTCGTCGCCAATGTCTGCGGCATCGGGGCACGCCAGGACTTGCCCCAGAAACAACGCTCCCAGGATCAAGACGGCATCATTGAGGGCCACCCCCCCATCCCCGGACACATCGCCGCGCAGGAATCGGTCTTGACCACCTTGGCCACGATTGAAGAGCACAGCGACGGCGTCCGAATCGCGGCACGCAACGGCAAGATCAATTTGGCCGTCGCCGTCCAGGTCACCACTAGCAACGGCCGACGGCCACGCCCCCACGCCGAAACTCTGCACTGGAGCAAACGTACCCGAGCTCGATTCGAAGACGGCCACGGGCGCCTCGAGAATCGACAAGGCAACGACGTCACGACGGCCGTCGCCGTCGACGTCCACAGCCAACAAGTCTTGCTGTGCCCCACCCATGATCTCGACTCCACTGCTGAAGAACCCTCCAGCGCCGTCACCTGAGAGCAATCGTAGCCGCGGCGTCTGTAGGCCACTCGCCGTTGCGAGGTCCAAGATCCCGTCGCCGTCGAAGTCACCGCTAACAACGTCGAAGCCTACTTCCGGTAGCGTCATGATTACGGAAGGCATCTGCAGCGTGCCGCCCGTCGTGCCGGCGAAGTAGTACAGTCTGGGGTCTCCCGAGAGCGTTCCTTGCGTCAAGACGACGACATCGAGCGCGCCGTCGTTGTTGTAGTCCCCAGTCGTAAGGTCGACAGGGATCAACGGCGCGCTGTAGTTGACCGGTGCCCCAAAACCACCGCCGCCGTTCCCTGGCACGACGATCAGAGCATCGTTGCCCGGATCCAGCGCAAGGACGTCGAGGTTCCCGTCCCCGGTCACGTCCGCAACTGCCAGCGACGCGAGCGAGAAACCGGTCGCGATCGCCGCGCCCACGGAGAAGCCACCCAGGCCGTCCCCATTGCCGACAACGATCGAGCCCTGCACGGCTTCCAACATGACGACGTCGAGGTCCGCGTCTCCGTCGAGATCCGCCAGCGCCACTTCGGTGGGGTCCAGCGGTGCGAGATTGACCTGACTCGTCGTATACGCGCCGGGCACCGACTGCCGATGCAGCACTAGCTGGTTGACTTCGGTCACTGCCACTACATCGACATTTCCGTCGTTGTCGACATCGCCAACGGCCGTCCCCACCGGCTGGTCGCCACTCGGCAAGTAGAGAGGTTGCTGCAAGGCACCAGAGCCGCTGCTCTTAACGGTCGCCACCGCATCGATTCCCAACAACACCAGCAGATCGTCGTTCCCATCCGCATCGAGGTCACTACTAGCAACCTCCAACGGCAGCTGCCCAACATCCAACTCGCTGACGTTCGAGAAACCGCCGGCACCGGTACCCAGCAGGACTGCGCCGTCGCCATCGAAGGTGCTGACGACAACGAGATCGATGAACGCATCGCCGTTGAGGTGAACCGCATGGAGCGTGGATGCTAGCGCACCAGCAGGCACCGAGGCGCTGGACGCGAAACCGCCGGCGCCGTCACCGAAACGAATCACAACATCGTCACTCGATGAGTTCGCGGTCGCGATGTCAATGAACCCGTCAGCGTTCAGGTCTTCGAGAATCAGGTCCTGCGGGTTGCTCCCCATGGGGAGAGCTATCGGCAGAGTCGACGAAGGTGCCAAACCGCCCGTGCCGTCCCCGAACAACACACGCACCTCATCCTGGATGCGCGCCGTCACCACGAGGTCGAGATTTCCGTCCTGGTCGAGATCGGCCAGCTGGGGCTTCCCTGGACTGGGCAACACCAGCGATGAGCCTGTCGTGAAGCCGCCGCTGCCAGTGCCCAATAGAACTTGACCTTGGTCATCTAGATTGCTGGTAACGAACAGATCGCTGACGGCATCGTTGTTCAAATCGCCGACGACCAGACCATCGGGCAGGCATATCGTCGCTGTATTCTGGCTCCACGCGAAAGAACCATCGCCGGGACCAACGAAGAGCGAAACGTTGTGGGAACTCAAGTTGGCGGTACACACGTCGAGATTGCCATCACCGGTGAAGTCACCGACGGCGATGGCGTAGGGTTCCGTCGCCCCGGTGGCCCAGAACCGACTCCAACTGGGAAAGGCTCCGCTGCCGTCATTGAGGGCAACGATGATCGAGCTGAGAAAAGGGGGATTGGGGGTCTGCACGGACGCGACGACATCCACGCAACCGTCGCCATTGAGGTCGCCGGTCGCCATCGCCGTCACACAAACGATACAGACGGTGTCTCCGAGGGGAAACGTTCGAAACGTCTCGAATTCAACCGCGCTGCTCGACGACGAGAGACTCACGAATGTCGAGAACACGACTACGGCCAGCGGAGACTTGCGCAAGATGGCTTCTTCCAGCTAGGAGCACCCGAGTAGTTGGATGCATTGTTCCATCGAGTTGGATCCGGGGTTGACCCCGATCCGGTCCGGTGATTCTCCTGGCACCGGGGCGACACATCCAGCACTGCTTTTGCGCCTCGAGAGAACCAGCTTTGGCGCCGCTGCCGCGCGCAGACTACACTGAGAAGCGAAAGTGCATGATGTCGCCATCCTGGACGACGTATTTCTTCCCTTCGAGGCGCATGGCCCCCGCCTCTTTGACAGCTGCCTCGCTCTTGTGTTCCATCAAGTCGGCGTAGTGATACACGTCCGCTTTGATGAAGCCTCGTTCGAAGTCGGTGTGGATCACTCCGGCGGCCTGTGGCGCAGAGTCTCCCTCATGGATCGTCCATGCCCGCACTTCCTTCTCGCCCGCCGTGAAGTACGTCTGCAGGTTCAGCAGTCGGTAGCCAGCATGGATCACGCGATCCAAGCCGGACTCGGTCAGGCCAAGGTCTGCCAGGAACTCGCTCTTCTCTTCTGGGTCTAGCTCCGCGATCTCTGCCTCGGTCTTTCCACACAACGCAGTGACTTCTGCGCCCTCAGAAGCGGCATGCGCAGCGAGACGTTGGTAGTGTGGGTTGTTCGCCAAGTCTTCCATACCACCGTCATCGACATTGCCGATGTACATCACCTTCTTCTGTGTGATGAGGTGGAAGTCACGAATGCATAGCGCATCGTCTTCGGAGAGTCCTAGCGCGCGTACGCACTTCCCCGCTTCGAGCGCGTCCTGCACGGGACGCGCCACTTCGAGCGCCTTGATCGCGTCCTTGTCGCCGCCGCGCGTCTTCTTCTCCAGCGCTGTGATCCGCTTGGTAACCGTCTCGAGATCAGCGAGGATCAGCTCGGTATCAATGATCTCGATGTCACGAATCGGATCGACTGAGCCGTCGACGTGTACAACGTTCTCGTCATCGAAGCAGCGCACGACGTGCGCGATCGCGTTTGTCTCACGGATGTGAGCCAGAAACTTGTTGCCGAGTCCCTCTCCTTTCGAGGCTCCCGCAACCAGCCCCGCGATGTCGACAAACGTCATCGTCGTCGGAACCACCTTCTTCGGGACGATGTAGTTCGCGATGTCTTGCAGCCGCGGATCGGGAACGCTGACGATTCCCTGGTTCGGCTCGATTGTGCAGAACGGGAAATTGGCTGCCTCCGCCCCGACTGAAGTCAGGGCGTTGAAGATCGTCGACTTGCCGACGTTGGGGAGTCCGACGATTCCGCAGGTGAAACCCATCGCTAGGGACCTCTTTTCGATTCCACTGAGATTGGCGAGCGCAGAGGATACCGAATCGATCTGTGACGACTAGCCCGCTTTTTGTCGGCAACCGGACACCTCGGCCTACATCGCCAGCCCCAACCCGTTTCGGGAGCGGCAGATAGTGACGTAGGACCTAGTCCTCGGCCAGCAACTCTTCAATGATGCCTTCGAACTCTCGACGCAGGGCGTCGTACGCAGCACCTGTGGCCGGGCCCGTGAAGCCTGTGTGTATGGCGCGAATCCGACCGTCGGAGTGCAAGAACACCGTGGTTGGGTACGAACGTACCCGATCCAAGGCTCGCAACGCCTCGGTAGCCGCGGCCTTGTCCGACGGGCCGGCGATCAGGACCGGGTACGGCGTGTCGTGACGCTCGATATAGCGCTGTACGATCGCGACGTTCCGGGCGAAGTCATCGGTAACTTCGAATGCGAGGCCAACGATCGACAGGCCACGTGAGGAATACCGGCGGTGCAACTCGCCAAGGTACAACGCGGCGTCGTGGCAGTTTGGACACCACGACCCGAAGATCTGCAGCACCCGCGCCTTCCCGGCGAACTTTGGATCCGCCAGCGACGTCGGGTGTCCCGCGAGATCGGGAAACGACAGATCCGACAAAGCAACGGCCTCGCTCCAGGACGTCTGCCCGAAAGCATCCGGCAACTCCACGGCAGCGTCGCGCTCAGCTGTCCACGTCTCGTGCCAGACGTCTCGTGACCAGAAGTCGCCGGACAAAGTACCGTCTTCGTTGGCGATCGCCTTGAACAAGAACGCGTGGGCGCCATCAAAGCATGAGAGCCGCAACGTGCCGTCCTCGACCTGACCCGCAAGGAAGCGATAGTCGCCTGTGGTGGTCATGAAAGTCCCCTCGACCGCACCGGAGTCATCGACGGAGAAGATGCCCACCGCTGGATCGTCGTTGCTCGAGAACCGCACGCGCCAGCGGCCGGTGAAGCGATCCGCGGCAGCAGTCCGGGCTCGCGCTGGGGCCTCGGCTCGATCTTCATGGGTGGCTGCAAAGGGCAGCTGTGCCCACTGGGCTTCGCCAATCCGCTTCTTCCAGCTGCCCGTGAGCCGACCGGCGCCGTCCATGCGCGCAACGATCCGGGCATCGTAGTGCGGCAAGTCGAACACGACCGTCGCCGCGGCCACCGTCGTTGCTGGGACTACGATCCGTTCGCTGCCATTCCACAGCGCGCTGGAACCGTCGGCATTGATATCGAGTCCAAACTCCAATGGCCCGCCTGGGGACACTAGGTGAGCTTGCCATCGCCCGGCGCGCAGCAGCAGCGGGTGTGGGGCGGATGGGTCAGCGTCACGGTCAGGTGCCCAAGAGGCACACCCCCACAGCATGACGAGAAGCAACAACAACAAGGTCCACTGCATCTTCGGTTCTCTCTCCGGCGGCGGCTAAGAAGTAATCAATGTAGCACGGTCCACGTCGATCCACTCACTTCCGCCCAAATCCGCTGTCGCGAACGAAGGCTGCTGCGAAGAGTTGCGGTGAATTCTCGAAAAAATGTGTGTGTTCCGGGCCAGTTCGAGACACTCCCCCCTGAAGGAGCTGCCTTGGAGCTGAGAGAACTAGTTGAAGCTTTCCGCGGGCCGTTGACCGGCCTCCTCGCTTCTTGGGGATCCCCCTGGTACGACGCCGAGGAGCTCGCGCAGGAGAGCCTTGCCGATGCCTGGCTCCTTCGGGAGCGCTGCCGCGCAGACCTCACGGATCAAGAGGAGTTCGGCAAGTGGCTGCGCGGGATCGCTCGCAATCGCTACCGCAACTGGGCACGCGCCCGTCGCAACCGCGCCCGGATCTTGCCGCTGGGCGACCGTGACGTCGCCGATCCCAAAGCTGGTGGCGACAGCTCGGCTTCGCATGACGCATTGCGTCGAGCGATCCAACGCCTTCCGAAGAAGCTACGGCAAGTTGTTGTCATGCACTATCTCGATGAGGCCAGCCTGGAAGCCGTCGCTGGGCTCTTGGGATTGTCGAAACGGGCCGTCGAAGGTCGGCTCTATCGCGCGCGGCGCGAACTCAAGAGTCACCTCAGTGCCGAAGCCCCTACCAGACCCAAAGGAGGTCGAGTATGCCTGTAGACGAAAACCCCTCGAACCTCATCGCAGAGAGCGACCTCCGTGCTGCGTTGCGACCGCACCGTTGCGACCCCGACGACTTCCTGGCAGGGGTCGAGTCGAAAGTACAGGGCGCATCGGAGCACTCGACCGGCGCGACACTCCCGCCGTTCGCGCAGAGCGCCGCCTCGTTCCTCCCGCTACCGCTACTGACTACGGGTAAGCTGACCGCCGGGACCGCCGCCAAGTCGAGCGTCCCGGTGCTCCACAAGATTGCCTTGTGGCTAGCTCTACCCGCAACAGTAGTCTTCTTGCTCCTCGGTGCCGCCGTGTTCGGGGTGCTGGGATTGCGCAACCGCGCAGCTGGAGAGCCGGTGCCAGAAGACGCGACGCGCGACGCAGTCGTCGCTTGGGCAGGACGCCATCGCCTGCTGGGCTGGCTCGGATTGGTCATCGTGTTCGTGCTGCCGTTCTTCCTTTCGGCGGCTAGTTACTTCCTGGCACTTCTGCTGTCAGTCGGGGCACTCGTCTACATCACCCGCAGCCTGGCGGCAGCTGGGATCGGCAATCGCGCCGTCGTGGCCTCTTGGTGCACAGTCGGCCTCATGTTCGTTGCGGTGTCGCGCTTGCAGATGGTGCAGTTTCAGCCTGGATGGGGCATCGCGGATCCGCGCTGGATCTCGATCGTTACTCTGGTGGGCGCCTGCGTCATGCTGCTGATTGCGCGCAGCTCTGGGGGCTACGTCGTGCCACGCCGCGAACGCCTCGGCAACTCGTGGGTCGGAATGCTGCTACTCCTCACTGTCATGGCACTGCCGGTTTCATCACTCGTGGTCGACTGGTCGCGCGGACCACACACAGTGAAGGCTTTCGTCGAGAGCTTCGACGAGGCACCCTTTCGCAGTGCTTCGTGGCGTTGGTGGGGTTACTCAGCGCAGTGGTGCCAAGCTACTGGTGCCGAGCCTGACTTGGCAATTCCGCAACAACTCCTCGAGCGCTCTGGCGGGCGCGACGATTCGTACATTGCTGCGATCGCCACGCGTGCCGGTCTGCAAGACCCCACTGCCGCAAAGCAGTTCCTGAGTTCGACCACGGCGCAGAGGGAGCTCGCGCAACTGTTGGACTCCAATCGCACAACGCCGATTCGCTGGATGGAGCAGCGTGAGTACCTCCTGCGCTGTTGGCACGAGTACGGTGACGCCGCCCCTGCGCAGATCGATCAAGTCGTTGCGCGACTGAACGCCACGTGGCAGGCCGAGGAAGCGTTGCGTCCGCTACTGCGTTGTGCCGAGCTGCTTGCCCTATTCGGAGCGGATTTGAACACGACCCAGTATCGCGCCAAGGCACACGAGGTACTCCGCAACTGTTGGGTGCCCGAGGGGCGCTTCGGGAACGCCGGAGGGTTCAACAACTATCCCGACCTCGAGCACTCGAACCTCGATACAACGGTTGAAGCGATCCAGCTCATGCAACGCGTCGGCATTCCGGAAGCGATCCCGACAGACCGGGTACGCGATTATCTGCACGGGCAAGCCGCGCTGTACTTGCCACTCTCGGTCACGCCAGAGACCGACGTCAGCGCGCTCGTAGCGCTCGACATGCTACAGCAACTGCGCGACTTCCCGCCGACGTCGACCATCGACCGTCTCGTCGCGGCCCGAGGGCTGTTGGCAGCGGTGCTTCTGGTGCTGCTTTGTCTGTACGCAGCCGCGAGTTCCCCCGCTTTTTCGCAGCCCAGCTATGCACCCGGGCGCACTCAGTAGCACCGGTACGGTTCAGGCGTTAGCTATTGTCTCAGAAGGCGTTGGGACACTCGACGTGAACCAGCTCTGAGCCCGCTGCCCGCTAACGACACCGCGGTCAGCGGCGAATCAACCAGTTCGCGTGGCGCCGCCACGGCTCGTTGGATAGAGTCGCTCTCGGGTCGAAATCCTGCAGAGCGATTCTGCAAAACTCGAGGTTCCTGGGGTCCCCCAGCAGAGAGCGCTGTGCATCACGCACAGTAGGAGATGTCATGTTCAAGTTGTCTTGTGCGCTCACAGCGGTGGCAGCGATGTCGCTCCTTGCAGCACCCTGCTACTCGCAAGGGGCCAGCGCTTCGTTCGCCTTTCCTGACCGCGAAGTGCCAGTGACCGGCACGTTCTTCTGCGACCTGGCGATTACCAACGATACGGACCTTCAGGGGTTTCAGACATCGATCACTTGGGATCACACACAACTCGAGTTCCTGAGTGTGACCGGGATCGGCACGGATGCGGAAGCCGCCCTGTTCGCCGTCAATCCCAGCTTGATGCTTGGTTGTGAACCGTACGAGTTCTTCCTACCTGTTACCGTAGGCCCGATCGCGGCGACCAATCGATCGCGGCAACTGACAGGAGTCGTCTTCGACTTCGTGCCACCGTTCGGTAGCGTGGTGCTGGCGCCGGGTACCGACATGACCGCTTTGCGCTTCCGTTTCGAGTCGATCGGCGGCGCCCTGGGCGCAACGACCGACTTGCTGTTCGACACTGCACCTGGAGACAATTCTGTCATCGTACAGGGTTTGTCGATCATCGTCGGGCTCGATGACGCGACGCTGACGTTCTCAGAACCGTTCCTGCGCGGCGACACCGATGGCGACGGCACCGTGAATCTCGTCGACGCGATCTTGGTGTTGAATTACTTGTTCAACAACGGCGTGGCTCCGACCTGTCTCAACGCCGCCGACGCCAACGACGACGCGACTACGGGTATGATCAACACGGCCGACGCGGTCTACATACTCAGCTATCTCTTCAACGCAGGGGCCACGCCGCCGGCGCCTTTTGGTAGCTGCGGGGCGGACCCAACCCCGAGCCCGCTCAGCTGCGGCGGGCCAACGGCATGCCCGTAGCCAAGGCTCGTCAGAACGGCGTTACGGACAAACCGGCGCGCAGCCGCTGGTCGGCTGGCAGTTCATACCGAGAACGTGCGGGGGTCCCGCGCTGAACGACCAGGCGATCAGATGAACGGCGTCAACGAGGTCGACAGAGTTGTCGCCATTCGCATCGAGAAGCATCAGGTTGTTGCCCTCGTTTGCAGAGGCCGAGTCGCATGGCAACACCTGCTGTGTTACGCCAAACAGATAATCCAATAGCGAAACAGCATCGCTCAACCCAACAGCGCCGTCGGTGTCGAAGTCGCCCGGAAGAAAGTCGCCGCCGCGCGTGCCAACGATCTTCAGCAGCGACTGCTGCTGGCTACCAATCGCTGCTCTCGTTTGGAGGCAGATCGTCGCAGTGAAGTTGTCGGCATCGTGAAAAATCACTTCGCCGACAGTATCGCGCGGGTGGTTCGTGACGGTGCCTGCGTACGTAGCGTAGCTCGGAAGCCAGCCGGTGACGGTGTTGTTGATCACTCGAATTCCGACATGATCGTTCGCGAAGAACAAGCCCTCGAAGAAGATACCATTGGGACGAGCAAGACGGAGCTTGTTGCCAGTAATCGTCAGGGTGACCGTCTCATTGAACGTCGCGTTGACGGCACCGCTCTGCGGGTTGAGTCCTTGGGTCACGGCATCGTAGTCACCGCTGCGTGCGACGTCACCTGGAATCGCTGCGCTCGGCAGCTGCGTCGGGAAATTGACAGTAGTCCCTGGGCACCGAGTGCAGTTGTACAGGTAGCCGGCGCCATTGCCGACTTGCGTCGAGAATGCGTCGGGCCCCGTGAAGCTACCCGGAAACTGACCAGAGATCAGAATCGCACCACCCGGCCCGATCGTCCCGTTCCAGCCAAAGCCAAAGAAATCTCGCAACTCGTACTGATTGCCGGACACGTGGAGCACCGAGAACCACTCGGTGAATGTCGTTGGATTGCCACCTTGGGTGTTTTGCATATAGTACATGCCACGCGGGTTGATTTGCGCCGTGGCCGGCGGAGCTCCCACTAGCAGAAAGCAGCCCAGCAGGGCACCTATCGTCCAACTTCGCCGTTGCATCGCGTATCTCCTCGTTCGTCGCTCGTATTGGCGCTCGTTTTCCAGACCTAGCCAGGCACCAAACATAGCAATTCGGAGGGCGTACCAACAATGGCAGTTGCACGCAACTTCATGCGTGGAATGATTCAAACACAGGAAAATGGGCCAGCGGCGTCGTAGAAAGCGGACAGGCTTTGCCCGCGGTCCACGGCGCAACGGACACTCTGTCGAGAGCGATCCAACCAACACGGCGCGATCAACGCGCCGCGAGAGGACCTATCACCGTATGAACCGTCAATTCACGGCACGAGCGATCGGGTGCGGGTTGGCACTGACCTTCATGTATCTTGCGCTACCGGCGGCAACTTACGCCAACAACGCTGCGCTGCAGAGGCTGCAGGAGGCCTACCCAGGAGTACGCGTCCTGAGACTCGAGGACCGCATGGCGATCTACGGTAAGCCCATGACTCGCGCGGCGACGCCCGACGCGGCCGCGGCGGCGTGGTTGGCCAACCACTCGCAGACCTTCGGTGTACCGGGATTGGATCTACGTTTGCGCCGCAGCTACGATCTCCTCGGCAACGGTCTGGTCGTCTATCACTACGAGCAATGGATCGGCACGACGGCCGTCGAGTACGGCGCCGCTCGCATCGCCGTGCGCCCTGGCCCAGACGCGGCCGCCGTCGTCTACGCCGCAGCAACGTTGGCGGAGATCCACGACGAAGCGCTGGCACCTATCCGTATCAGCAGTGACCAAGCCTCGGCAATCGTCGCAAAGCATCGCTTCTTCGGCAATCTCGAGGAGTACTCGACACCGCAACTGTCGATCATCAAAAGCTCACCGGTCCTCGACTCGGAAGGCGCACCGCTGCCGCGCCGTACTTGGCGCCTGACGGGCAGCGACTCGTCACTGACGCAGCCTCGCGCGTTCACGTTTCACATCGACGCGGAAACAGGCGCTCTCCTCGAGGCTCGGTCTGAGATTCACAATCTCGATGTCTCTGGCACGGTGAGTGGCTTGGCAAGCCCCGGCGACCGTCCAGACACCGCGGCGAACCCTCCGGTCAGCGTGCCGTTGGCGTCTGCCGAAGTGGCCATCGGCGCCACGACTGCAATCAGCGATGCCGCGGGTGCGTTCACTGTACCGTTCGGCGGCACCGGCGCAGTGAACGTCGACGGCGTGCTGCGCGGCCCTTGGGTCGAGGTCCTCACGCAACAAGGTACGCCCGTCACGACAACGCTACTGGCGACACCACCGGGACCTGCGAACCTACTTCTCAACGACACACCATCGGAGTTCACGACGGCACAGGTCAACGCATTCGTGCACGTCAATCAAGCGCATGACTTCTTCGCGCAACGGGCGCCAACTTTCACCGACATCGATATTCCCCTTCCTTGCACCGTCAACGTGCCTGGCAGCTGCAACGCATCGTTCTCGAGCCTTTCGATTTCGCTGAGCTTCTTCGCCGCAGGAGGTGGTTGCGAGAACTCATCGTTCTCTGACATCGTCCAACACGAGTACGGTCATTTCGTTGTCAACCGCATTGGCCTGGCCCAAGGCGCCTTCGGGGAAGGCTTCGGCGACACGCTGTCGTTGATCTTCGCCGACGACGCGCAGCTGGCTGAGGATTTCGGTGGCCCTGGAACGGTGGGTCGAGACATCACCGGAGACAACGTCCAGTACCCGTGTCCCAGCACCGCAATTCACTTCTGCGGGGAGCTCCTCGCAGGTTGCTGGTGGGACCTCCGCGTCGCGTTGGGTGCCAGCTTGGGTAGCGCAGCCGGGCGTGACCTCGCGCAACAGTTGTTTGCGGACTGGAGCCAGCTCACCTTGGGTGGCAGCGGTTTCAACAGTGCGCACCCGATGACTGCCATCGAGTACATGATGGTTGACGACGACGACGGCAACATCGACAACGGCACCCCTCACCGCGACGACATCTGTCTCGCATTCTCGAATCACAGCATCGACTGCCCAATCCTCCCACCCATCCTGTTCGAGTTCCCACTGGGCCTCCCGACGATGGTCAGCCCGGCAGCCACGACGACCGTTCAGGTCAGCATCGTCGAAACCACCGGAACATTGGTGCCTGGATCCGAGCGCGTTTGGTGGTCGTTGGACGGCTTCAACTTCACCGAAGGACAGCTGACCGCCCTGGGCTCGGGACTCTACGAGGGCACGCTGCCGGCAGCGATGCAGTGTGGCCGCTACCGCTACTACTTCTCGGCTGACTTGCTCGGTGGCGGGACCGAGTTGTCCGCGCCACAGCTCCCCCACTCGTTGACGGTCGCAGATGGGTTCACGGAGCTGCTGTTCGATGACATGGAAACCGACCCCGGGTGGACGGTTGGTGCGCCGACCGACACCGCGACCACCGGAATATGGACGCGCGACGATCCCATCGGCACAACTGCGCAGCCTGAGAACGACCACACCCCGACGGGCACGCTGTGCTGGTTCACTGGCCAGGGAACGCCCGGCGGCGCTCAAGGCGAGAATGACGTCGATGGCGGCCCCACCACGCTGGTCTCACCCAGTATCGATGCAACCCAAGGCGAGACGCGCATACAGTTCTATCTCATGTATGCAAACTCTACCGGCAACGCACCGAGCTCGGACGTGTTCCAGATCGAGATCTCCAACTCTGGCGTGTTGGGTCAGTGGATACCCGCGCTCACGCTGGGCCCCGATGTCTTCTCGTTGCTTGGAGTTTGGCAGCTGTACGAACTTTGGGTCTCCGACTACGTCACACCGACGAATACGGTCCACGTTCGCTTTCGAGCCCGCGACGATGCTCCCGGATCCATCGTCGAGGCTGCACTCGATGACCTTCGCGTGGAAGTGGTCTTCTGCGACTCGACCCCATCGTTTCGTCGCGGTGACTGTAACGACGACGGCGGGGTGCAGATCGCGGACGCAGTGTTCTTGCTGTCGGGTCTGTTCGGCGGAGTAGGACTGACACCGCCATGTGCAGATGCCTGTGACGGCAACGATGACGGCAACCTCGACATCGCTGACGCTGTCTTGATTCTTGCTGCGTTGTTCTCAGGTGGTGGCCCATTGCCTGATCCAGGTATGGACAACTGTGGTGCTGACGCGACAACTGGCGACACTCTACTCGAGTGCGCGGGAGCTACCTGCCTCTGAGCCCGGTACGTCGAAAACGGCCGCCCAAAGACAACGCCCCGCTCCGCGCAATCGCACGGAACGGGGCGTTTCTGTTTTCGTACAGGATGTGGGATCAGTCCGTTGCGGGAATGACAAACCACACCGGATCCCCCTGAGAACCAAGCTCACCAAGATAGGTGCGGCGAACGAACTTGCCGTTCTCGTCTTTGACCGGATCACTCTCGACTTCGACGAACGCCGCAAAGGGTACCTCGAGGTGCAGTCCCATCTCAGCCAAATCTAGCGAGACTTCGTACTGGCGATGTGGTTGCAGCGTGCTACGACCCCGAGCTTCGCGATAGATGCGCCAGTCGCTGATCGCATGCTTCTTCCAGCGCTCATGGTCCTTGGTCGCCGGAGCTCCAGACCACGTCACGTTGGTTTGACGGATACCGCCCAGCCGATCATCACGGCCGCGTCCTAGGTGAATTCGTTCGTTGACGATCGCCGAACACAGATCGGGATGGATGTAGAAACGAAACTGATCGTAGCCGAGCTCAGTCTGATCTTCGGGGACGTCGCAGCCAAGGTACAAGCACTCACCATCCGAGAGTAGCCGGAGCGTCGTATGCTCTCCGAGCTGCAGCGGCGTCGCGTCAGCCCAGACATCATCGCGCAAGCGACCGTCGATCTGCGGAGCAACGTCCAGCCGGGCGATCGACAGCACAGTAGCGCCTGGCGGCGATTGCTGTCGGCGCGACAGTTCCGATCGTAGCTCCTTGATGCGCTGTTCTTCCGGGAACTCCTGATAGCCCTTCGGAAGGCCCGGAGCGCTCTTCCACGCCTGATACGCGGTGTTGGCCAACTTCTCTTGGTAGGTAGCCTGCAGTTGACTCGCGAGTGCATGCGCACTCGGCTCCTGGAGCATCCAGTAGCCACATATCCCAGCCAACAGCGCGACGACAGCCAATCGTAGATTCCGGCTCATCGAGGTCACTCCTTGCGTTGGTCCCCTACTTTCTCAATCTACCTCTACGGCACGCCAGCCAGCCACCGCCGGGATCCAGCCCAGCCCCGGCACGAGTCCTTCAACTCTTTTCCTCGAAGGTAGTTGGAAGCATCGCCGCGAGTCCTGCGCAGGGTCGTGGAGCGAGCACGATCGCTGGATGTGATTACGGGAGACAGCTAGCCTGCGGTCCGGGCGATTTTCACTTGAAGAAGCCGCGTTCCCACGCGTCTTGGACCACTGCGCAACAGTTGGCCGCGAAACGCTAGCTAGTCGGAGCCGAGATGGACCCTGCACTCAAAGTTGTCTTTCGCCCGGTCGCCGCGTGGCACGAGCACCGGTCCCCTGCCAGCGCACTGCTGCAGGCAAGCGACCCGGCGCTACACGACAACGTCAGTCTCGCCGCGTGGCAGCACGGCCTTGCTGGTCTTGAGACTGGAGATGCAGTGACAACGCTGGTCGTGCCGGCGCAGCCCGTGTTCGACGACATGCTGGCTGTGTGGTTCTTGACGTGCCGCGAGCCGAGCGAGATGGATACAGACGTCGCCCAGACGCTGTGTCGCTACGCTCGCATGTGCCGTCACGGAATCCCGCAGGCGAGCGTCCCGGTAGAAGCGAGCCCGCGAAACATCGCAGAAGAGGTACTGCGCCAGTTTCCCGACCTTGCCAGCGAAGACCAGGCCAGTGCTTATCAACAACGGTGCTGGGCGCTGTTCGACTTCCTGGAACAACGCCTCGTTGCTGGCGCCGACTTGTTCGGGAACGAGTTGTTTGAGGGTCCTCACGACTTCCAGGAAGAAATCGCTCTCCTCAGTCACGACCAAAGCGTCTATGCCGAAGACCTGCTCCGTGGCGAGGTCTGGACCGGTCAACTGCCACAGGGCACTGCGACAAGGGACGTCAGCCTGCTGGTTCTCGAAGTCCCTCTGAGCAACCGTTGCGCGGATTGGGCGCGGCGCGATCCGAACGCCCCCGGGGGGAGTGGCTTCCCACTGCTGCTGTTGCGCTGGCCAAATGGCGAGTGGGTGCTCACGGCGGACCCAGCCAGGCGTCTCAAGGTCGGGTTCCTCGCCGCCCCTCTACAAGCCGTAGAAGACCAGAAGCGCGGGCGAGACCGGCCGCCCACAGACGATACCGACATCTGGTACGACGGAAGTCGCCATCGCAGCACCCTGGTCGCTTCCCCTCGTAGCGGCACTGTGCTCGAACGAGAAGATGTGATCGCGGTCTTGAAGGAAGCCCTGCACCTTGTTGCTGCCAGCGACGCGACAATGCCAGAAGCACATCCTCCGCAAGCGGATCGCCGATCAAGAGTTTCGCCTGTACGAGGCCCGCTTTTGGCCGCAGCCGTCGCCCTCCTACTTGCCGTCCTGGGCTTCTTCTTCTGGCCCGGCGAGCCTGCCACCGACACCGCCTCCACGGCGCCGTGGCGCGATGCGGCCCGGGCGCAAAGACGTGGCCTCTCGATCGCTGGCGAAGGCGCAGACGCACCACCGTTGGCCGAAGTCGTCTACGAACGTTGTTGGGCGGTGCTGGTCGGGATCGACAACTACGTCGACTCGGCGATCCCGACGCTCGAGTACGCCAGTCGCGATGCGCGCGGCGTCGAGGCTGTTCTGCGCAAACGTTACGGGTTCGACGACGCCACGGTCACGGTGCTGCTGAACGAGGAGGCGACTCGCGAGGGAATCTTGCAAGCGTTCGGAGCGCTCAAGGAGAAGATCGGCCCGGATGACTCACTGCTCGTGTTTTGGGCTGGCCACGGCACCGCTGAGAGCATCGGCGGCAACGACGAAGCGCTGGGCTACCTCGTGCCGCACGACGGCACAATGGAGCGGGCGACAGCGATGTCGCGCAACATCACGATGCGCAGCTTGCGCGATGACGTGCTGAGGTCGATCCGGGCCAAACATCAGTTCGTAGTCCTCGATGCCTGCTTCGGAGGCCTATTGGCCAAGAAGCGGAGTGTCGGCGAACTGACGCGCCAGGATCAGGAGTACGTGTTGAGAATCGCCAAGAAGCCAATCTCGTACGTCCTCACAGCGGGCGACGCCCAGCAAGAAGTGCTCGATGGCGGCTACGGTGGGCATTCCGTCTTTGCAGGGCATCTGATTCGGATACTCGAGCAGGTGCAGGGCTTTGCAACCGCCACCGAGATCGGTCCAGCGATTCGACGCCTGGTGGCCGACGACGCCAGCGAGCATGGGCACCAGCAAACGCCGGTCTTCGGCGCGATCCGCGGTGACGGTGACTTCGTCTTCTTGCCGCGCCCCCTGGCCGCGGAATCCTCGAGCGGCGACAGCTCCCAAACTGGGCAGTAGAGAACTGCGGACTAGAGACTCGACGCTTCGGAGCTGGTGGCAGCGGAGCAACCCGAGTCTACGGGCACACCGAGTTCGTACAGGTCAGCAGGTCCGGCGTCGGCTCCGTCGCACACAGCGGAAAGGGCGCGATCGGTTGCGGCGCCAGGCCGAACAGGGCCTGAATCGAAACCACGGCATCGGCCACCGTCAAAGCCCCATCGTCGTCGGTGTCACAAGCGCTTTGGCATGGCGCGCTGCTTCCCAGGAACAACACCTGCAAAAGGTAGGCGGGATCCGAAATGTCACGGATCAGGTCCGAGTTACAGTCACCGCGAACGAACTTAGGCGGCGGCGGCTGTTGCGGCCGCAAGTCAGCGACGCGCAGGAGGTGGTCGGACGCCTCGGAGTCAGGCGCCTGCAAACCAGCGGCGCTGAGCACAGCACTCGACATTTCCGGCGTGTACAGCACATAGTGATTCGCCGGTGCGACCACGGAGTCTGAATAGATCACGAAATCGAGCAGCCCGGGCCAGAAAGAAGAATTGTCATTGCGCCACGTGTAGGCCATTCGCTTTTCGGTTTGCGACGAAACGAGATTCACCAAGCCGGTGCCATCCCAATCCAAAGCGACGTCCGCACCATACGTTGCTTCGTCAGCAACATCGCCAGTCAGCAGCGACGTCAACGTTGACGACAGGCCGACAAGATTCAGATCCCCGACAACGACGATCGCGGTGTCAGCTGCGATCGTCAGGGGACCACCGCTGGCTTTGGCATCACGCACGAACGCCAAGATCTCGTCTACTTCGTCCTGCCGCCCAGTCTCGTTGCTGCAACAGGGCAAATGAGCGTTGATCAACAAAAGCTGCTGACCCAGCACCGCTGTCGTGTCCACGAGAACAGCCAGATTCCCCGATAGCGACCAAGACCCGAGGATCGCGTAGCGACTCACAACGATGCAGTCGTTGTTGTCGGCAGCCGACCAAACAGCACCACTGCCTGCATTGACCCAGGTTCCCACCAGCGACGCCGTCTCTGCCGCGGTGTGATTGTAGATCTCTTGAAAACACCAAATGTCAGCGTCGACGGCCGAGAACTGGCGACCAAAGCGTGGTTCCTCGCCCGGGTCCCAAGGAGAATCGTTGTGCACGTTGTAGGTGGCGATGCGGAGGTCACTGGCTTGTTGACGTCCAAGTGGGATCGGTGCGGGCGGCACAGCGGTGCCTTGATCCATCGTATAGACAACGCTGCCGGTATTGGGAAGCTCATCCCCGGCACCGTCTTCGTCGCGCAAGATCAGACGCACTTGTGTTCCTGAAAACAGCGGCTGGGCGCCGTTGGGAAGCGTATCGCGACCGATACTCACCTCAAACCACGACGACGACACTGTCGGGCCCGAGCGTAGGCGTAGATCATCGTGAAACAGTGTGCTCCCGCCGCCGACATGAAACGTCCCGGTGCGGCTCCCGAAACGCCACTCGAGCTCTGCACCGATTCCGCGCACAGGCAGACCCGTCGCAGAGTTCATGTCGGTGTCGAGGTAGAGGACGAGATCGTTCCCCTCGTCGAGTTGGCTCTCGATACCCAGTTCCAATCGCAGGAACAGGAAGCGGGCATCGTCTGCAACGCTCAAGCCTGCAAAGTCCAATCCCGAGGGACCGGCGTCACCAGCCCCGTCGGTATGGGCCGGTAGCACCCCACCCCAGTCGAGATCACGGCCATCGACTTGGATCGGGTGTTGTTCTCCACAGGCATTTCCGCCAATGGCGAGGACAACCAGGAGCACGGTAAATGCAAGGTGTTGCGTCGACACGGTCCTACGCCTAGATCCCCTTGTCCGTGGAGTAAGTGCGTTGCATGAAGCTCTGCCACTCTTCCTCGAACTTGTTCATGTTCAGGCGACCGAACGTAACACGATACGCTTCGGCCCCTGTCTTCCCCTTGCGGATCGATTTGAAGTATTCCTTCAGCGCCTTTTGATACTTGCGGTTGCCACCCTCGATACAGAAGTAGACCACTGCCCAAGCCTGGCAGTAGTGCTGGTACATGCGCTTGTTCTTGTTGCGCATGTCGTACATCTCTGCCTGTGACATGTTCATCAACTCGGCGACTGTCGGTCGCGGGATCTTGCGATTGAGGATTGTGATCATGAACTTCAGACGATCCGCGGCCGGGCGAATCTTCATGACTCGACGGTTGCCCTTCTTCACCAGTTGCGAAGCGGAGAAGTAGTCGGCCAACCCTTCGTTGAACCAAGACGGGATGTTGTCGAGGTACTCGTGGCAGTACTGGTGAAAACCCTCGTGTTTCAACGTAATCAAGGTCTTGGCCATGTCCGGCTTCTTGAACAACATGATGCGCCGCGCCAGCGGCCAATAAACACCCCCGGAGTTAGCCGGCGCGCCCGCCCGCACATAGCTTTCACGATCGCCGAAAATCATGATCAAGTACTTACGATCCGGTTTGGCAATGTCGGGGAACACGCCGTCGTAGAGCTCGCGCACCAGCTCGACTGTCTCGGAGAACTCCTGAGCTGACGCCTGAGATACGTTCGTCTTAATGATGTAGTTTTCGCTCTCGACGACAAACGTCTCGCCCCAGTCTGGGTCCTTGGTTGCAAACTCGATTGCCTGGCGGCACTGCTCCCGCATGGGATTCGTGCCACGCGACAACGCGCGCTCGAGATAGGGGCGTGCGTCCTCGAAACGTCCCAACTCGACCAAGACCATCAGAATGCGATCGACGCCATACTCATAGTGCGGATAGATGTCGAGCGCTGCCTCGTAGCGCGGGATCGCGTCTTCGCGCTTGCGCTGCCAGACATCGACGTCGGCCAGTTCGACGTAGGCCTCGTAGAACTCGGGGGCCGCCTTGATAACTTTCTTCAGTTCACGGCGCGCTTTCGGATAGTCACGATCCCACTGATACAGGATTCCCAGGTAGTACCCAGGAAGCGCAGAAGTTGCGTTCATCTTGCGCTGCAGCTTCTTGAACGCACGGATCGCGTCCTTGCGCGGTTCTTCTTTCGTGTAGCGACGCCGGGCCTCGGCATACAGCTTCATCGCGGCGACGAAGCGCTCCTTGACATCCGGCTCGATCGAATCGGGAAGGCTCAAGTTGTCGGCCGGCGGCGGCGGAATCTCGACCTTCTCCTTCTTTTCCTCTTCGTCGCCGTCACCCGTCTTGTCCGATTCAGTAGCCTCTTGCGGCGTGGCAACGACGCCTTCCAGAACGGGCGGTACCGCGGGCGCGGCTTGAGTCGCTAGGACGCAGATTGCAACTGTGACCCAAGCCAGGGCCCAGAACTTCTGCGGGAGCACGAACTGCGGCATGCAAACCTCCGAACGGCTAGGTCTGCTAACAGCGCGGGTTGGCAGACGTAAATAGTGGCAATGCGAGTGTTGTTTAGCGTACCCGATGCGTACGGGCGGTGGGAGTCTGGAGTTGCCGGTTCAGTCCAGCGATTTCGTTGCCGGCTTCGAATTGATCAAACCTCACGAAGTGGCGCCTCGTCCCTCCCCCCACGCCGTCCGTTTCGTGCCTCTGTTTCTTGACTTAGACATGGCTTCCGTAGAAAATTTCGCGCGATACTTCGTCGATTCCGGCGCCCTCGGGAAGTGCGGTGGCCGACAGAGCTTGCTTGCCGAAAAGAGGTAGGATGGTGTCGGCCGAGACGCCAAGAGTCGCGTTCTTCACGAAGAGCAAACGCACGACTCTCTACACCACTTTCATTATCCGCGCACTCCGTCGCATCGGCTGCAAGATGCTCAGCATCAACATGAGCTCATTGCGCCGCCTCTATGGACAATCCGGAGCCAACGCCATCGCCCGGCGGCGCCTGGACAACTTTCGACCTGACGCCTGCGTTATCTTCTCCAGCGACATCGAAGACGCGACGTTGGACTACCTGGTCGGACGTACAAAAACCGCGCTGCTCCTCGATGACTACTACCCTGTGGACAGCCCGCTGTTATCCAAGATTCGCAAGGTCGATGTCTTCTTCCTGACGTCCACCGGTCAGATTCAAGCCTACAAGGAGGCCGGCGCCAAATCCGTGGTCTATCTACACAGTGGAGTCGACCCCGATGATCACCGCCGCGGACGCTTCAAGAAGCGCTTCCAGAGTGACGTTGCATTCATCGGCAAGGCCAACTTCGCCGAGCGTGTTGACATGATCACGCTGTTGTCACAGCGCGTCGACCTAAAGGTCTACGGTGCGCGCTGGGATCAGTACGGAATCAACGCCACGAAGGAAACCGTCGGCGTACGTGACTTCCGGCGGGTCTGTGCGAGCGCCAAGATCGTCTTCGGCATGGACAAGACTGTCGATCAAGAACTCTACTTTTCCAATCGGACTTGGTTCGTACTCGGCTGCGGTGGTTTCCTGCTCACACGCTACGTGCCGCGACTCGAAGACCTGTTCGCAAACCATAGACATCTAGCTTGGTTTCGAGAGCTTGACGAAGCGGTCGAATTGATCGACTACTACCGCAAGAATGACCGCGCGCGAGAACAGATCCAGGAAGAGGGCTTTCGCTTCGCCCACGAACACTATCCGTTCGACCGTATGGCGAGTAACATTCGCCGCGTCTTGTTCGCGGGCGAACAACCGCTGCCGTTCACAGCGACGGGGCCGGACGGCCCCGTTCCTGGCGCTACTGACGATGCCAACGGGACTGACTCCGCACGAGCACTTCGCGCCTGGCAACCGGAGCCCAAGGAGACTGGGTCTTGAAGAGTCTGCTCCGCGATCTGACAAGTGCGTTTCGCTACCGCCGCTTCGTCACGAACCCCTGGATGGCAGCCACGGCTCGCCGCAGTCGCGGCGCCGGCACAAACGACGAGACCGTCGTGCCGTTGTTTCTCCGTGGGCGAGGTGAGCTCTTCATCCGACGAATGACGTCTGACATTCATGTCTTCAAGGACGTCTACATGAAGGATGCCTACCACCTGGATGCGTTGGCCGCGGCTGCGGCACGGGGCAAGCCACTGGACCGGGTGATCGAGATCGGCGGGCACATCGGAGTCTTTGCTACGCGCGTCGCTACTCTTGCAGGTCGCGTATTGTCCTGCGAGCCGATGCCGCCCAACGCCGCCCTGTTTCGTCGCAACGTCGACAGTCTCCATTGCGACAACGTGACACTGCTCGAAGCAGCAGTCACTGCGACGGGTGAGAGCCTGACGTTGTTTGCGTCCGGCAACACTGCTGGGCACTCCGCGTTCCAAGAGCTGGCCGGCGAACGCTCGACGACCGCTGACGCGCAAGCGCACACTGTTGATTCGGTAACTCTGCAAGAGCTGTTGGCACGCGACGGTGGCGGTCGTTGCAACCTCTTGAAGATCGACTGCGAGGGGGGCGAGTACGACATACTGCTCAACGCCGACGAGGACTCGCTGGCCCGCGTCGACCGAGTCGTCCTCGAGTACCACAATGTGCCCTACGGCAACTACGAGCAGCCACACGAGTCGGTCGTAGAACGTTTGCAACAATCCGGTTTCACCGTCAACCTGGAGCCATCGCACCGCCACCCGTCGTACGGATACATCCAGGCGTGGCGCGGGCCGAGCTGGGTCTAGAACGTGATCGAGCAAAAGCATCCCACCATGAGTAGCGAACACACCGTCATCGTCACGAGCTACAATCAACCGACAACGCTGCGGCTGGTTCTGGAGGGGCTCAGGCGCCAGAGCGAACTCAACTTCGACGTCGCGATCGCCGACGATGGCTCCGACCCAGACACCAAAGAGATGCTGGACGAATTCGCGGTCGACTCGCCGTTTGACATCCGCTTCTGTACGCAGGAAGACAAGGGGTTTCGCAAATCACGGGCGCTCAACAACGCGATCCGAATGAGCGATGCTGACTACTACTACTTCCTGGACGGAGATTGCATCCCGCAACAACACTGGCTGCGTCGCTACCGACGCGCTTTCCGCCGCGGATTCGACTTCAGTACGTCCACGTACATCACGCTCGACTTGGAGACAACCAAAGCGCTCGCGCCAGCTCAAGTCGCCGATGGCAGCTTCGAACGCTTCGCGACGTCGGACAAGCTCGCCCGCGCTCGTCGAGCTCACGCCCGGCAGTTGTTCTATCGAGCGATCTTCTACCGAAGAGCCCGGATTCGTGGCGGTAACTGGGCCTGCAGCGCCGCCGCCCTCGAGGCCGTGAATGGTTTCGACGAGAACTTCGAGAACTTCGGCAAGGAAGACTCCGACATTCGCAACCGACTGATCAACGCCGGATTCCGACCACTATGCCAGTGGTCTACGAACTGGGCCGCGCATTGCCACCACGATGTGGATCCACGGCGGGTACGCCCAGAAGTACAGCGCAAGGCACCGGACCTCGAGTACTACGTCAGTCGCAAGACGGCAAAGTTATGTCAGCGCGGGCTGCGCAATCTGGACGCCCCGTCGTCGCCCTAGGCAGTCGCGCCGGGGCCGCTACGAGGCCGGTGGTTGCTGCGCCTTGCGCCCCTCCATGTACAGCGTCCCGAATCGCCGCATCGGAGCATCCACTGATTCGAGTTCGGGGACACTACTACTGGCGAAGTCTCGGCGCTCAACATCTACGAAGCCAATCTCCTCGAGCAGCTTCGTCATCGTCTCCGCGTCATACATGTAGAAGTGTTGGTGCTTCCAGCGAAAAGCGCTGTTGACGACATCCATTCGCGTGCCGTGGAAGCGCGAGTGCGTGCTCTTCATATCTGCAGCGGTTTCCTCGTCCTCGAGGTCACCGGTGTAGTAGGCAATGTAAGCGGCAGCATCGGGGATCGTGATCCGTAGAGTTCCTCCAGGGACGAGGCAGCGCAAACACTCACGAAGCAGCCACGGGCCATCGTGCTCGCGATAGAAATGCTCGAGCGTATGCTCGGAGTACATCAGCTGCACGGACTCGTCGCGAAACGGCAACCCCTCACGCAAATCGGCCGTAAAGTCGCCCTTCTTGTTCATGTCGACGTTGGTCCAACCAGGAAATAGCCGACTACCGCACCCAAAGTGCACGTTCTGGATTGGCTGGTTGATGATTCGACGGTAGCGAAGAAGACGCCAGGGGAGCAGCACGTTCAGCCAGACCCTAGCGAAGAGCTTCGCTTCCGAGAAGATTGGGCGCCCAAGGCGTCGCACACCATGTGGCAAGATGTAGCGCGTCCAACGAGCCATGGGATCTCCTTCGGGAACCGGGGAACGATTGCTGGTCCCTCGTACCCAAATCACCGACAGCGGTCAAGAGTCGGCTATGGCTACCGCACCGCTCCGCTCTTGTGACGGACTCGCAAACCTACCGACGTCGCGACTGCGGGCGGTCATAGAGACCATCCCCATCGGCGTCCTCGAAAAGGGTCTCGGTTCCATCCTGAGTCCTGATGATAATCACCTCGGGGAAGCTATCCTGGTCCTTGTCGTGACTCGTATAGATCGAATCTCCGGATGGCCCCAGCAGGTCGTGACGCTCGTAGAGGCCGTTCTCGTCAGAGTCGAGACTCAGCCAGGTGACTCGCCCCTCGGGGTCGTACTCATGCAGCTTTTCGATCTTGCGGTCACCATCCACATCGAAGTGAGTCGCCAGCAGCTTCCCCGTCGCGCGCTGGTACAGCTCAATCTGACCATTGTCGCCATACACCCACTCATAGACGGGATCGTCGCGCATCTGGCGCAGCTCTGAGTTTGCAGACAGCCAAGCCAACAGCAACCCCACCACAGTACAACCGAGAAGAAACACCGTCACTTCGGCGCCCACCGGCCACGATCGCGCGGCGGCATCGTCGTCTCGCCAAGGCTCGCCGATCTGGTCACTGGACTCACTTTGAGCTGCGGTCTCGCCTTGCCACTCACCCGCTTCTTGCTGAAAGTCGAGGCCCCGAGCTTGTGCTTCCTCGAGCACGGCATGCGCCCGTTCCACCGCAGAAGCCGGCACCTTCACTTCTGCCCCAACGCGACCCAGCATCCGCTGTGAGACGGCCCATTCATCCATCAGGGCCTCCCCTTCGACGATGGCCGGAATTCCGACTCCCTGCAGGATGGCTTGGATGACACGTGCCTCTGCGGAGTTGCTAGCCGTCGTCAGGACGACGAGTTCATCGGACATCGGGGACTCCTTGATGGCTCGAAGTTTTCTATTCCTAGGATCTGAGTGCGGCAGCCTGGCAGCACTGTGCGGCTCCTGCGCTCCGTTCTCAAGTTTCTGTGTCCAGAATCGAACAGTTTCCGCAATACGACATCAGTGGGAGGTGCCGGCGCCAGCACTCGCCCGGCGAAGAGCCTCCTTGTTTGCCCAACCTCGTTGCTACGAGGCACGAACGTCGCCCGCGGCTGTCACACACACGGCCGCGGGTCCTTTTCCAACGCAGTCAGAAAGCTCTCTCAAGGGCGTACAGTCGCTTCCGGGACGAGCCGCTGGTACGATCGCGTCACTCCTGAGTTTGCGGGCTCACCCAGCCAAAAAGTGCAAGATTCTCCGAAGAATCCGCGCCGTGTCTCTGTCCTCATGGGTAGTTGCCGGCAAGTCGTCGGCTCCGCAGTGCCCTGACACAGAGGGAGCGACATGACTACACTCGCGACAGAACAGCTGCTGGCTGCGATTGCTGACTACCACGCCAGCGTCTATCGCGTTGCCTATCGCACTCTTCACAACGCCGCCGACGCTGAAGACATGGCACAGGAAGCGTTTCTCCGCCTCTGGCGCAGCGACCCTCCCCCCGCTCGGGCAGCGCTGCGTGCGTGGCTGGTGCGCGTCACCCTCAACCTCTCGATCAATCGAATCCGCGCCGAACGCAGCCGTCGCAATCGCGAACGAACCTGGTCGCAAGCAAGGAACGCTGCCAGCGAGGAGAAGGCGATGGACACCGAGTCCCTAACAGCTGCCCTGGAGAATCTGCCACAAGAACTACGACTCCCGATATCGCTCCACTATCACGAAGGGCTCCACTACCGTGAGATCGCGACGGTCCTCGAGTGTCCAGAGGGTACGGTCGCCAGCCGGATCTCGCGGGGGCGACAGGAGCTTCGGCAACAACTACGGCTGGCTGGCGTTGCCTTCGTGCCGACCACGCTGGACGCTTCTCTGCAAAGTAGCTCCCCGGTCGCTGTGCCGACGCAACTGGCCAACCGCATCATCGGCAAGCTCGGAGTCGAGCTGCCAACGACCCGCGCCTCGGTGCGTCCCAGCAAGGTCGTCGCTGCCGTGGCTTGTGCCGTCTTGCTCGGCGCCAGCCTCTGGTGGGCAGCCGTCAGTTCGCACGAAGACGCGAGTCCCAGCCGCTTCGATGTTGCTGGTAACGACACAGCAAGCAACGCACCAGCTCCGCAGAGTCGCCACATCGGAGGGAGGTCAACGGCCGCGGATCCTCGCGCCCCGCAGCCGGTCGCGGCGGAGGCGCTGCAAACGGGTGCCGGGGCCCTGCAGCCGGTCGGCGGCGACGCGGTGCCCCGAGACGATCTTCAGGGTCTTCAAGGTCTTCCAAAATTTCCGGAGCTGTCGCTGCGTCCCATCGCACTCCATGTAGACGACGATTCCAGCGCCACGATCGCAGGTCTTGTTCTCACCCCCGAGCAAACTCCGATCCGTGACGCCCGAGTGCAGGTAGTCGGCAGCAGTGGCGCGACGCCGAAACCCAACCCGGTCGCCAGCTGCCCGAAAGGTAGCTTCCACATCGCGAGCCTTGGCCCAGGCATTCACGTCGTCGAAGTTGCTGCCGCCGGGTACTGCACCCGCGTCGTGGCGATCGACACGCAAGACGCAGAGACAACCATCACGCTACTTCCAGCCGCCTCGTTGACGGTATTGGTCGAAGGCGCTAGAGGCACGGCCGGCGACACGTTCGCGGAGTACACTGTCGAACTGACAACCGGCGACGGTCGCCGCCACCGCCGCGACTGCGACCACACGGGGACCGCACGGTTCACGACGCTCCCGGTCGGCCTGGCCACAGCGCGAGTGCTTGCTGGGCGCCGCAACGTCTGGCACGACCACTGCAGCGTAGCCCCTGGCGACTCACAGAAGCGCATCGTGCTGGGCCGTGGTGCGCGGCTGGACGTGATCCTCGAGGCTGCTGGTTCCCAATCTGAAGACACTCGCGAAGCGAGCCCGCTGCGCCTCAGTGCACAGCGCCGCAGCCGACCAGGTGCACCTCCGTTCCCAGTGCTGCGCGGCGCAACCTTCTCCACGAAGGAAAACCACTTCGAGTTCAGGGGGCTGCTCCCAGGAACGTACGACCTGCTGGTGCTACGCCAGTGGGGCTTCTCGTTCGTCGTAGTTGCCACGGCCACGTTCGAACTACCCAAGCCAACCGCAACCGAGACCGGCGCTGACCTGCAGGGCTACAGTACCGTGATCGATCTCGCCGCTACTCAGCACCGCGACATGACCTGCTCGGTCTTGACCGGAACTGGCGAGCCTGTCGCCGGCGCCTGGGTGCGCTTGGAGACAGCAAGCGGCCACGCGGTTATCAACGGCCGCACGGACGCTGCGGGAGGTTACACCGCGCCCAACGTCCCTGACGACACGGTCTCGGTCGACGTGCACCACCCATCGACAGGCTGGAGCACGCATGCCATACCCGCCGGCGCGGCTATCGTCGAGTGCCGCCTCCCTGCACTGGAAGTGCAGCCTCATGCAGACACACTCTTCGGCGCAGACTGCGCCCTCTGCTTCGACACACCGGTAACGCTGCGGACGTACTTGCTGGCGCTGCGCAACTACACCGGCGACGAACTGCAACTCTCCCGCGCGCTTGCAAGCCACCCACGACTCGACCAGTGGTTCGAACCCGGAACCAGTCACCTGCCGTTGGGCTTGGAGGCACTGCTACGCCAATTCGACCTCAAGCTGACCCGCGCGCCGGCATTCTCCGGCGGCTTCGTGCTCGACGTCGGTGGATCCAGGTAGTAGCTGGCACTAGCCATCCGACTCGGTCTTCTCCAGCGCCTCTTTGGCCTTCTGCATCGGATTCTTTTTCTTCTCGCGCGGCTGCGAGCGGAACGATCCTTCGATTGCTTTGCGCGGCCAATGGTTGTTCGAGAGATCGGTGTCGGCCGTCTCTAGTCGCGGGTCCAACACGATGCTCTCGATCTCGCTGTCAGTGATGAACAGCTTCGATGCCCCGGCTGCATTCTTGCGCCAGATCTCCGCAGGGATTCGGTACGACTGGGTCGAGCCATCGGCGAACGCCACGTCCAAGATCACCGGCATCACGAGCCCACCGATATTCTCGAGGTCCAACACGTAGAAGTGTTTGTCAGCTGCCTCGAAAACCGGCTTGTCACGAGTCTCTAGCTCTTCGAGAAACTTCGAAAACTGCTCTCGGTCCTGCGGCGTCACGTCCAAATCGTCGTAGTCGTTGTAGAAGTCCAACAGCCCTGGAAACCTCTCGACGCGTCGTTTCAGCGGTTTGTTGCGGAGTTTCGTAATCGACTCGGGTTCGGCGTCGCGAAGCCGACGCTTGACAGCCTTGTCGTGCTCGGGGTCGCCGTTCTCCATGCGATAGTGCCGCAGCTGCACCAGCGACACGTCCACTCGGTCGGTCGTGTAGAACCAACCGCGCCAGAACCAATCGAGATCGACGGCTGAAGCATCCTCCATGGTTCGGAAGAAGTCTGCCGGCTGTGGCCTCTTGAAGGCCCACCGCCGCGAATACTCCCGAAACGCAAAGTCGAAGAGCTCTCTTCCGAGGACCGATTCCCGCAGAATGTTCAGAGCAGTCGCCGGCTTGCCATAGGCGTTGTTGCCGAACTGCAAGATCGACTCGGAGTTGGTCATGATCGGCACCTGGTTGGGGCTCTTCATGTACTTGACGATGTCTCGCGCCTCGCCACGTCGTGACGGGTACTTCTCTTCCCACTCTTCCTGGGCAAGGAACTGCACGAAAGTGTTGAGTCCCTCGTCCATCCAAGTCCACTGGCGCTCGTCGGAATTGATGATCATCGGGAAGTAGTTGTGCCCAACCTCGTGAATGATCACGGAGATCAGACCGTACTTGGTTCGCTTCGTGTAGGTCCCGTCCTTCTCCGGCCGCGGCCCATTGAAGCAGATCATGGGGTACTCCATACCACCCACGGGTCCATTCACCGAGATCGCAACCGGGTACGGGTATGGAATCGTGTAACGGGAGTAGACATCGAGCGTGTGCATGATCGCATGTGTCGAGTAACGACTCCACAGCGGCTCGCCCTCGTTCGGAAAGTACGACATCGCCCAGACGGGCTTCCCCTCGACGTCGTGGAGCATCGCGTCCCACGCAAACTTTCGCGACGTCGCGAATGCAAAATCGCGCACATCCTTCGCTACGAACCGCCAGGTCTTGGTGCCCTTTGCTTTGCTCTTCTCGTTCTGCTTGGCTTCTTCGGGCGTCACGATGAACATCGGCTCTGTCGTGTCTCGCGCCGAGTCCAATCGCTGTTGCTGCTCGGCAGTCAGCACGTCGTCGGGATTCTGCAGCACCCCCGTCGATGCGACGACATGGTCTGCGGGTACCGTGATCGAAACATCGTAGTCGCCAAACTCGAGGGTGAACTCACCACGCCCCAAGAACTGCTTGTTCTGCCACCCGTTGACGTCGGTGTAGGCCGCCATCCGTGGAAACCACTGCGCGATCTCATAGATGTAGTTGCCGTCTTCCTCGAAGTACTCGTACCCGGTGCGAGCTCGCAGCGCCTTCGCGTCGTTGATCGCATAACTCCAAGCAATGCTGAACTGCACGCTAGCGCCCGGCGCCAGCGGCTCCGGGATGTCGATTCGCATCATCGTTTCGACGACGGTGTGTGCGAGCGGCTGACCTGACGCATCTCGGACAGACTCGAGGTCAATGCCACCGTCGAAGTGCAGCTTCTCCAACTCGCCCCGCATCCGTCGAAAGTCAGCGTCGTCGGGATCGAACTCCCGTCCGATCATGTTGCTGTGCGACTGCAGCGCGAAGATGTTTGCATCCAGTTGCACCCATAGGTAGCGCAGAGTGTCCGGCGAGTTGTTGTGGTAGTGAATGTCCTCAGCGCCAATCAAACGTTGCTTCTCATCGTCGATAGTCACGTCGATGCGATAGTCAGCGCGTTGTTGCCAATAGCTGTGCCCCGGCGCACCGGAAGCTGTGCGGTAGCTGTTTGGCGATGGCAAGATCTCCTCGAGCTGTCGGAACTTGTCGAGACGCAGCGGCGGCTGCCCGTGGTGGCGATGGAGGTGCGGTGGATGAGCAACGCAGGGCAACTGCACCACGAGGGTGATGGCCAAACCAAGGGCGAAACGATAGATATTCAACGGGAACTCCTCTTCAGGCGCTGAGGACTACGGAGTCAACGCATTGCTTGCTGGATGGTGTACCGTGACCGATTCGAGCCAAACAAGGGCGCCCATTCTAGCTGGAAAACACCGCGAAGTCGTAGGACCAATCCGCCTGAAATGCCAGCGCAGCGCGTCGAGGGAGGTGCACAACCTGCGGGGGCGAGAGCTGTTCGTGAGATTGCTGCGCTACTGGGCGTGGTAGCTGCTTGACCACGTCGATGCGGGATCCTAACCTGCGGGAAGTCCCGCGCCTTTCTGCAGAGAACCGAGGTGAAGCCCATGGCCCGATCACCCCATCGCAGCAGCGTCGTGCTCGCCCTATTGTCGGTCGCTCTGGTGTGTCAGACGTTACCGGCAACTCCGTATGACAGCGATCGGTACGGCTTCGAGATCAACCCTGGAGCCCTGGCAGTAACCGACACACCGGCCAGCGACACCGATACGTTCTCGATTGCCGTGAGTTCACCCCAAGGGTGGCAGGTACGTGTACGCGTCGCCCCAGTAGATCCAACCACAACTGTACACACGCTGCAGCAGCAGGCGCTCGATCGCATCAGCGATGATCCACGCTACGTGATTCGCGAACAGTTCGAGAAGACCGTAGCAAAGCACCCAAGCCGTGGGATCGAAGTCGACTACGACTACCACGGAACGCAGTATCGAATCGTTGCCTCGTTCATCGTCGCCAACAACCTGCGCTACATTCTCCAAGGGAACGCCAAGACGACAGACTATGATCGCCACAGTCGAGCGATCCAACAGCTACTGCAGACCTTCAAGATACTGCCTGTAGCAGCCTCCGTACGAGAACAACATCGCCTCGAAGGGCTGGCCCGCAGGTGCGGAAGCGAGCTCTCCTGGGCACCTCGTTGGCAAGTCGCCGCAGCGCGCGCCCGAAGAGAGAACAAGCTCGTGCTCGTGACCGCGCGCTTCTATCCAGGCTTCGAGATCTCTGACTCTCTTGCGGCTGGCGCGCTGTTCGATCGCGACGTCGTGAAACTGATCGAAGAACGGTTTGTGCCGCTGCGCCTCGACAAGAGCGATGACACACCGTTTCGTTCGCATGATGTGTATGGACTGGGACCCAGTACGTTTGGGCAAGCCATCCTGATCGTCAGTGCCAACGGCGAGGTCCTTCGCGAGATCTCAGCTGCCAGTACCACGGCCGTGGATGAGTTCCTTCGGAGTTCGCTATCCAACTCGCCGAGCGCCGCGTCCGGAGAGCTGGAACAGGCGCAGCAGAGCTTCGACCAAGGCGACCTGAACGCCGCCGCAGAACTACTCCGGAAAGCAGATAACGTTGCCGCACTCCGCTTGCGCGCGGCGGTGCATCGTCGCCAACGCAACGGGCCAGCCGCGCTCGCAGATTTGCGGCGTGCCCGCGCGCTCCCGGCCGCTCCAGCCGAGCTAGCGATCGATGAGGCGACGATCCTGACGCTTTCAGGCAACGCGGGCCGAGCTGCAGAGCTACTACAGACGTTCATCGAGAAGCACCCTGGGCATCCCCGCGTTGCGGAAGCGAAGTGCCGTCTCGCGGCGCTCGCAACAGCGCAGGGGGACTCCGCACGCAGCGACCAGTTGTTGCTCAGCGTAGTCGCCGACCACGAAACGGATCGCTGGGCCTGGAAGGCCGCGGCGGTCTTGACCAGCACCGCTCGTGGCATGGGCCTCAAAGGGCGCCTCACGTGGCCCGAGGAGGAGTTGCTGAGGGAGCTCCAACCACCCGGCAATCATCGTACTGCGCGACCAGCGCGCGCCGCCCGAGAGGCCATCGAGTTTCTCGTTGCGCAGCAACGCCCCAACGGGAGTTGGATCTATCCACCCATGGCCTTCACCGCTGAAGACAACCCGCCAGAGCCTGTCGGCGCTGCTGTGTCGGCGCTCGTCGCCTGGAGCCTTGTGCCGGAGCGCACGAAGCCGGGAGTCCGCCCGGCGTTGCAACGTGCATTGAACGAGCTCTTTGCAAACCGTGCGGCAACGGCAGCAGCTGGGGAGCAGCTGCACTTCATGGATTACTGGGTCTGGGCGAAGACCTATCAACTATTGCTGGTCACAAGCTGCATCGAGGCCGACTTCGGACCCCGAGAGCAACTCATCGAGACGGGCACCGAACTCGTCGCGGAACTCGCACAGCGGCAGCGGCAATCCGGCGGCTGGAGCTACTATCTACGACGAGATCTCGCGGCAGCCGCCAACACTTCGGAAGCGATCAGCTTCGTCACTGCACCCGTCGTCTTGGCCCTGCTGGCCGCCGATCGAGCGGGACTGCAAGTTCCTGCCTCGGTGATGTCGCGTGGCGTCGCTTGCCTGGAGGCGATGCGAAACGACAACGGCACCTTCGACTACATGGGTGGATCGGGCATCGATAATGGGTCGACCGGACTCGGTGGCGCCGCTGGTCGTGGCCCACTCTGTGAACTGGCCCTCCACCGCGCGGGTCGCAACAACGATGCACAGCTACGACGCACTCTGCGAATCTTTGCGGAGCACTATCCGGAACTGGCTCGCGAACAGGGCAAGAACTTGATGCACGCGGGTCCGGACTCACAGGGTTCGCACTACCTCCTGTTCGACTACGCGTACACCGCGCTGGCCCTGCGCGAGATACCCGCAGCCGAGCAGCCGCCTTATCGGAAGATCCTGCTGCAACTCGTGAACGCTGCCCGCTATGAAGACGGCTCCTACCTCGACAATCCGGGGATGGGACGTGCGTGCGGTACGGCGCTGGCTCTGGTAGCGCTCCGGGAGCTGCGACGCAGCCAGCTGTAGCGAGGACGTCGCGGGGTCGCAGATACCACGGTCGCTGGCGATGTTAGACTTTAGGGACCTACTACACGTCGTTGCGGAGAAGTCCCGGGGATCTCTCCTCTGGGGCAACTCTGTCGATCGAACGCAACTCTGAGGAACCTATGGGCTCGGACTTCACGACCAACGGCTACGCAGGACCGGTGCCAATCTTCAGCCGTACCGAGTCACACCGTTTCCTCAGGGAGCTGCTGGTCAACACGCGGGATGCCCCACTCGACTGGGAAAAGGGTTGGGCACCGGCGTCGCGACCATACTTCGCACTCGCCTGCCATCCTGCGATCTTGTGTCGCTTGCGCGAGTGGCTGGGGCCAGACGTGCTCCTGTGGGGAGCAATGCTGATTCACAAGAATCCCGGAGTCGTGCACGCCTGGCACACCGACCTCGAATCTTCAGACCCCAATGGCAAGACCGTAACCGTGTGGTTGGCCCTCAAAGACTGCACGCCCGAGTCCTCGCTGCAGGTGATCCCTGGCTCCCACCTCTTCGGACAGACCGTACAAGAGGTCCGTGCTGCAGATGGCATGACTCGTGGAGACAGCGGCCCCGAGGACGCGCTACGGTGGGCGCAACAACGCGACGCCAACAGTCAGCTGATGACGCTTGCTACCAGCGACGGCGAAGCGGTCTTCTTCGATGGTAGGCTGTGGCACGGCACCGACAACACCTCCACTGTCACACGCACTGCCCTGCTGCTGCAGTACGCAACACCGGAGACGTCCATCCGGATCCCAATGAACTTCGATTGGCCGTACGAGACCCTGCCCCATCCACTCCCCCCCTGCGTTCTGGTCAGCGGAGAGGACCACCACCAAGTGAATCGAATTGTCCCCGGCCCTACTGCATCAGGATCAGCTCGCGGCCCTCGGCTTACCAGCCAGGCACGCCCGTTGGAGTTGCCGCTGGCTCTGGGCAGCGAACCTTGGAAGCCGTTCCCAATCTTCCACGGCACAACGGCCGGACAAAGAGAGCTGCACTGTCACATCTCTGCTCTGGCGCCCGGGCACTCGCCACACCCGCCGCACCGCCACGATGAGGAAGAACTGTTGATGGTCTTGAGCGGGTCG
This sequence comes from Planctomycetota bacterium, assembly GCA_039028735.1. GTDB lineage: Bacteria > Planctomycetota > UBA8108 > UBA1146 > JAJFFE01 > JBCCHQ01. The sequence continues at coordinate 55,184 of JBCCHQ010000008.1, forward strand.
GCTGACGTTGTTCTGCCGGACCTCGCCGAAGACCAACAGCGCCAGCGCCTAAGCGTTGGCGACTGCGTCTACTATCCAGCAAACTTCGCCCACACGTTGGAGGGCGTTGGTGACGAGCCCGTCAACTACTTGATGTTGAAGTGGCTCGCTGACCCGACGGAATGCACCGACCCGCTAGGGTTCCAGCGCTTCTCATTCACAGCCGCCAACGATGAAAACGCGGGCCCTGGTTTCCAGATTACGCGGCAACTCGACGGCCCCACGGCTTGGTTGCACAAGCTGCACTGCCACACTTCGGCGATGGAACCCGGCGCCGGCTACGAGCCACACGTCGACGGCTACGACGTGGTGATGATCGTACTCGATGGCGAACTCGAGTCCTTGGGCCAGACCCTGACGCCCCATGGCGTCTACTTCTATGCTGCCGGCGAACCTCATGGAGCGCACAACCCGGGAAACAAGACGGCACACTACGTAGTTTTCGAGTTCCACGCGCACCCGACCGTCGCCAGCGATCAACCGCCACACATTCCCTACTGGCGGAAGCTCGCAGACCCACGACGCTGGCGCCGTCGAATCCGCAATGGCGTGCAGCGGCTAGGACGCCTGTTGCGCCGTTGAAGCTTCGACTCTCGTGACGCTGCGGTCGATTCCAACCCAAAGAAAAACGAGAGAGACGCCCGCGCGGGGAGCCTCTCTCGTCATCGTCGCTTTGCGACCGCTTTGTTCGTTCGCTAGCAGCCGGTCACTTGGCAATCGAGCGTGTCCGGAGACAGATCCGGACCACAGGTCTCGACGATCGGTGGGCCACCGCCAAACATCGACAGCAGCAGCGCCAACGGATCGGCAATATTGACGCCACCATCGTCGTTCATGTCACCGGCGTCCATGCAAAGCATGGGGCCGTTGTTGAACAGGAAGTTCAGCATGTTGATCGCGTCGGCGATGTTGCAGGCGCCATCGAGGTTGCTGTCACCACGCAAGAAGGAATCACCAGCTGCAGCGATCGTCACGTCGGCGATCGAGGCTTGGCCAACGTCGTTGAGTACGGTTACTTGGGTCGAACCTGGAGTCGTCGCCACCACGTCGCACGTGATGTTGACGAAGTCGGTTCCGTAGAGCGCCGTATCGAACGGCACCAAGAAAAGCATGAAGACGACAGCCTGGCTGCCTCCCATGGTGATGTCACAAGGAATCGGTCCGTTCGCAGCAATGTAGGCGCTGAGACCAGCTCCCGGGTCGATACTAGAGATGGACAGCTGAGTTGGATCCACAGTGACCGTGAACATCGTCAAGACCAAGGGCATTGTCGACGTCACATCAACCGGCAGCGACACCGGCTGGCCGATCGTCGCTGTCGCGTCAGCGATGGTGTAGTCGCCAAAGCCCATCGGTACCGGCAGCGGCGGCTGCGGCGGCTGTGGGATCTGGCTTGGATCGATCGGCGTCCCCCCTGGGAAGTTGACCGTGGCCGTTGAGACGAGTCCCGACATCGTATCTGTCAGAGTCGCAGTCGACGTGCCGACTTGCTGCGCGATTGCCAGACAATCGACGACGACGAACTCGTCGCCGTAGACAGCCGCGTCGTAGGGAACTCCAAAGAAGAAGAACGCGTTCAGAGCAGAACCGGTGTTCGAGTCATCGCACCCGATCGGGCCGTTGGCGGCGAGGTATGCCGCGAGGCCTGCGCCCGGATTCCAGCCGGTGATGAGGATATCAGCCGGTGCCACGTTCAGCGTGAACGAGGCCTGCGACGCGATGCCAACGGAGTCGGCGGAGATCACCATCTGAAACGGCACGCCCAAATCCGATGTTGCGTCCGCAATCGTCAGATCCAGCGTGTTCGGTCCCCCACCTCCGATGGGCGGCAACGGGAATGGAATCCCCTGCCCTTGCGCTCCTGAAGTAGCCACCAGGCACAAGAACATCGTAATGGCGAGTCGTCTCACGATCTTGATCCTCTCCGACGGACCCAGTTTCAAAGCGCACGAGGAAGCAGCACGGGGTCCGTCGTGCCAGCGCTTTCGGTTGTTCACGTAACGCCGTACTAGACGCAAACCTGCAACTTGAGACAAGGGGGCGTCGGCAGATTCCGGCGAGCGGCCCCTGAGGGGCACGCAGCCGCGAATCGCGGCCCCCATAGCTTGATGAACGAGGGATGCGAACGCCTGTGACGACTCGAATCACAGTGGCCCGTTCAGCTGCGAACGGGAGTCTCGCACCCGCGCCGTTTCGGCCACATCAAGCGTGAACGGCTAGGGACAGAGTGAGCCGCTGCACGAGACTCCATCGATCGTGCTATCTGCCCCGCAGCCAGAGTTCGGTTCCGCAAACTCCGGACAGGCTCCCGGGAGGCAGGTCGGGGGGAACAGCACCGTCAGCGTGTAAACGGCGTCGGCGATGTCGACACGTCCGTCGTCGTTCGAATCGCAACGGTCGAGGCAGGTAAGATTCGGCGCCGGACCTGACGGAAACAGGTGCGTAAGCGTCCGCACAGCGTCGGCAATGTTCGTTGTAGCATCGGCGTTACAATCTCCGCGCTCGAACGGCTCGGACTCGACGGCCTCGAAACACATTCGTAGCGACCAGAACTCGATCGTACCCGTCGCCAACGGCGTCTGGTCGACCGCGCGCAACAACCACGTGCCATCTACAGTTTCACCGTCGAACGTGGACAAAGGCGTAGCACCGTCGGGAGGACGAGTACCGTTGACATCGTCGAAGCCATTGCTCCCCAAGTCGTCAATGTGTCGGCGGACTAAAGTTCCCTCGTGGGCGTACTGGCGCAACACGACGATCGTTCCGGTTGGCGACTGTAGCTCGATCCGAACATCGCCGACAAAGTCGTGCTGCATCTCCACGACCACTTCGACGTCAGCGACTGTCCGTCCGGTCATCGAAAAACTCAGGGGTACTTCGAGCGGCGTACCATCATCGGGAACGGGCCACGGCCCCGTGGCCGTGAGCGCAGCAGAGTTGACGACCGAACCGTGGCAACTGACAGAACTGAAATCCGAGCCGGGATTGGTCGAGACGATCTCGACGACCTCGTTGTTGGCAGCGTCAATCGCATAGAAGGATGCGACGTCGGGGGTGCCGGCTGCCGTCCACGCCAACCCAACGACCTCGCGAGTGGCACTGAGCAGCGGCGTGCGTGCACGTCGGTCGCCAGCGCTGTTGAGGACAACCGCGAATCGTTCCTCGAGGACATCGCTCTGGACGACATCGAAGAAGTCGCCCGGTCGTGCGGCAACTCCTGCGCCCAACGCGCCTCCTTCGTTCGGCGCCAGCTCGTCACCAGTCGGCGTGCCGTCGAGCCAGTAGGCGAGCAACCGATCCGCAGCCAAGTCGGCGACCCACAACCGCCCGGCCGCATCGATCGTTGCCCCTCCCGCTTCCACGAGCCCGGGCAACGCGAGTGGCGGTGTCGGAGCCGAACCGTCGAGACCGGTGATTGTCAGCTGTTCATTGATGATCCAGTACAGCGACGTGCCGTCAGTGGCCAGCCCTTCGATGGTCGGGTTCGGTCCGAACCCACTCTGCCCAGGAGAAGTGATGCTAGCGATCTGACTGCTGAGATCGCTGGCCACATAGCGGTAGGTAGTGCCAGGCTGTCGCTCAGCAACATAGACATGGGACCCGACGACCGCGATCGCGGCCGGATCGAGGCCAGAGAAGCTCGCCGATTGGACTTCATCGCCCCCGAGCGGCAGCGGCACGAGCACCTGAATCGATGTTGGAAGACTCTTGGAGCTCCCCACCGTGGCTCGGACCGTGACCGTGTGAGCGCCATAGGAGAGCGGTATCGTTGCAGAGCTAGGTCCTTCGAGCACTGAGGACACGGAGCCGACAACGACACAATCGACCAGGACCTCAACAAGATCTGAGTCCTGTACGTTCATCCACTCCACCAATGCCGTCGTGCCTTGAGGAGTGACATCGAGATCGTCCGGAGCTGCGACCAAACTTGACGCTGGTAGGAACACCGACGAGAAACTGGCGGGACTCGCGACCCCACCGGCGACCCCGTGAACCTCGAGAACGTGCATACCGGGGTCCAGCGCGGCAGGCGGCGTATACGTTGTGTCCGTCGCGCTCAGCGCGATGATGGGACCGTTGTCGAGCCTGGCCCACGCTGCGGTGTAGTTGGCGCCTGGGGTCCAAGACCATGTGACGGTGGCACCGGTTACGGTCGCTCCCAGTCCGGTGACAGCAGGCACCGACGATGGGATCTCAACGATGCTACCTGCGACGCCAATCATTCCCCCGCGCTGACCAATCATCGATACCAGATCGTAGGCACCCGGGGCGAACGGCGCGACCAAAGCAGATTGTTGGGTCCCTTGTACCGTCAACTGCGGTTTGTCGTTCACCAGCAGAGTGTAGAAACCACCCGCGAGCGCCGAGGCGCAGTTCACGTTGATGCCGCCACCGGCATCGACCGTGAAGAGGCAGGGAAAGAGCGGCGCCGGGTCGATGTGACCGATACTGTCGACGTCGGCGTCCGGGTTCGACGCGAAGAAGTGCGACTGCAGCCCAATCGACTCTGCCGTCATGTACAGCTGCGACAACAAATCGCCATACGTCTGGCCAGTTTCGAAGCGAAACAAGTCGGCGGCACTCAGACGCTCAGCGCCGCTAGTCAACGAAGGGCTAGCTCGATCGAGCGAGTACCAACCCAACTCGTATGGCACGATGATTCCGGTCGCGTCGACGGCTAGACCATCGATGTTGTCATCCATGGTCAGCCCGAGCTCGGTCGCCGATTGGTAGACACTCAAGACACCGGCAGGAGTCAGCTTGTAGACACTGGCAGGGTGAAAGTTCGGCACTCCGCGCCCGACGGAGAAGTAGATGTCGCCAGTACGCGCGTGCGACGGCGTGTTGTACGTGAACGCTGCCACGTTGGCTACGTGCGGCGGGGTTCCTGACGGTCGTCCCGACAGCCCAGTGAGACCCAGCTGCTCGGCAAACAGAATCGGGGGCTCCAGGATCGCGCCCGCGGACGCCGTGTTCTCGTCGATGATCTTCATATGCGGACCTGGATCACGGCTGGTGGTCGGCTTGTCGTTCACAATGAAGATGTCGGCCTCGGACTCATCGGGTGGCTCGTTGAAGAGCGGCGTGTGAGGCAAGCCTGCCGTACGACCTGACGCGGTGCGGCGAATCGAAAAGAAGAAAAAGGTGTGATCAGCGCCCTCTTCGCCAAAGTCTGTCCCATACGAGATCGCGTCGACTTCCCCGGCAAGACCCAAGCTCGACAGCCGATCGGAACCGAAAGTCGTCGTGGCGAGTCGCTGGCTTTCGTTATAGGTAAGGATCGTGTTCGCCGGGAGCCCCATCATTTCGGGGTTCGTGGCATGTGGCGTGTCTTGCAGTATGTAACTGTGGAAGTCGGCGTGGGCATTGACGGTGAGTAGGCACAGTAGCAGCAGCACGCAAGAACTGTGGCGGGTCAGCATCGAAGTATTCCTCCCTGATTGTCCCTCGTAGGTAGCTGCGCGACGCCGCGATCGACGCATGGCACCTATCTCTACCCTACTTGCGTGTGCAGTCAGTTTCTGGACAAAGAACCTGCGAGATTTGTGCAGATCGAGCCCTAAGTCCTTGCCCGCAAAGCTCTACGCGTCTTCGATGATTCCAGCTGGCACTCCTCGCTTGCGTAGCCGGCTACGCAGGCGCTGCCAACGCTTCTCCGCGGATACAGTCGTTAGCTGGAGCAGGGTCGCGACTTCTTTGTGCCCGAGCCCCTCCAACCCGCGATAGATCAACAGGCGACGATCTTCGTCACCTAAGTCAGCGACTTCATCGACGAACAACTGTAGCTTCTCGTCTCGAACCACGCGCGACGAGATACTCGTCGCTTGGTCGGCGACCCGCTCGAGCCCTTCTCGAGTCCCTTGAAAGACGGATTCGCCACGCGCCTTGAGACCACGCAGCGCCTCTCGCAATACGTTGTTTGCGATCCCGAACAGCCAGCCGCGAAAGGGGCGCTTCTTGTCGTAGTTTGCGAACCCCAGATAGGCGCGACAGAACACTTCCTGCAGGACGTCCTCAGGATCGATCGAGCGGCGAAGCCGGGCGCCAATGTGCAGGCGAGCCCACGTGTAGATAGCCGGTGCAACGGGATCATACAGTTCGGTGAACCCACCCATCGGTGGCACACCTACGCCCCCACCCTGCGGTGGACGCGGATCCGGCATCAGCTCCTCAGGCATGCCTACCTCCAACAGTAGCGAAATCAGAGAACCCAGAGCTTCGATCGTAGCGCCCGCCCAGCCGCAGTGCAACGAACGGCGCCCCCCCTTGATGCGAGGACGCGCTTCTGGGCAGCATGGGGCAGCGAACGCCGCAACTCGGGTGCGATCGCAGACCAGCAGTCAGACAACGTCGTGAGAATACGCAATCATGAACCATCGAACCAATGACCGCAGAGATCGCGTCGCGCTCGAGTTTCTACTGTTGTATCGCAGCGACGAAGAGGCTGGGCGACGGCGTTCGCTGGCTTCGTACCTAGAACTGTTCGACGGCGACGAGGAGTTGATCGCAAGCGAGTATCTGCAGCTCCAGCAAGGCTACGCGTCGCACTCGGCGGCCACGCACAGCGGCACCAGCAACGGCGCCCCACCGGGACTGCCTAGCGCTCTTGGCGATGAGCCGCGCTACTTGACGGGACCCCGTGTCGGTAGCGGTGGAATGGGCGATGTACATCGCGGTCATGACCGGTTGCTCGATCGTCACGTCGCGATCAAGTACCCAAAGCGCTCCGCTCCGTCGGCGGATCGTCGAGCCTTCTTGTTACGCGAAGCGGTCACCGCCGCTCGCCTAGACCATCCCAATATCCCCCCCGTCTATGACCTAGGAGTCGACGAGACGAACCGCCCGTTCCTTGTCATGCGATTAGTCCAAGGACGGCCACTCGACGCGGCTCTCGCCGACAACGAGACGCCGCGGGCTCTGCAGCACTGGCTTGCTCTGTTCCAGCAGATCTGCCTCGCGATCGACTATGCGCACCATCGAGGCATCCTACATCTCGATTTGAAGCCCGCCAACGTGATGCTGGGCGAGTATGGCGAGATGCAGATCATCGACTGGGGACTGTCGAGCATCGCGATCGACGGTCGCACAGACACCGAAGGAGTGCGCGGCACGCCCGGCTACATGGCACCTGAGCAGCTCCAAGGAAAGCGAGTCACCACTGCGACCGACACCTATGCACTTGGACTGATCCTCTTCGAGATTTGTACGGGGCAGGCCGCATTCCATCGCCGCGATCGCAAGAAGGCGCTTGCCGCGAGCTTCTCGCAAGGTGAGGCTTGGGAAGCCACGCCCCCACCGCTGCGCGAGATCATCCACCGAGCACTGCAGCGCGTACCGAAGCAGCGCTACCAGTCGGGTCGCGCCCTCGCTGATGACGTGGGCTTGTTCTTGCAGGGTGTCCGCGAGAGGGAGCGGCGGCAACTTGCCGCGCGCAAGGCCGTAGAGCTGGCCACTGCCGAGCAAGCTCGACGTCAACAAGCCCTTGCCGAGGCAGCGGCTCTCGCTGAGCAACTTGCGCAACATCCCGTGGAGACGTGGGACAGCTTGGCTGCGAAACGCCCACTGTGGCAGCTCGAAGATGCGATCGACAGCGAGCAGCTGACAGCCGAGCGGGCCCTCGAGGACGCAACGAGCCATCTACTCGAGGCGTTTCGCCAAGCCCCCGACGACCCGGAAGTCATCGCAGAGTGGGCTAGCCTGTGCTGGGAACGCTTCCAAGCAGCCGAACTTGCCAGTGACCGCTTTCAGTGTACGTACTTCGAACGGGAACTCCGAGCTCTGCAGCTCCCGCACTACGATGACTTGCTGCGTGGCGAAGGCACACTCCAGATTGACTGCAAGCCGCGCCCCCAACGCATCACTTTGCACCGGATTGAGGAGCGACAGCGCAGACTGCGCCCCGTGCAAGCGCGAGATCTCGTTGCGAGCCCCCTACCGGATGGGGTCATTGCTCACGGCAGTTGGCAACTCACCCTCGAGCGGGACGGCTATCGAACGCTCGTGGCGCCGGTGCATGTACACCGCGGCGAACGGGTACGGGTCCGTTGGCGGCTGCGCCGTGAACACGAGATCGGTGCGGAGTTTCAGCTGATTCCGGCCGGATCCTTCACCATTGGTGGCGATGCCGCGACGCTCCAATCACTGCCGCGCGCACGACGGCATGTGGCTGAGTTTTGCATGGCGCGTTTTCCAGTGACCTTCTCTGAGTACTCGGAGTTTCTCCGGGACCTGCCGCGCACTCAAGCCACCAAACGTCTCCCGCGTGAGGCTGGCCACGGTGCGCCCCATCCCTTTATCGATGCCGACACCCTCCGCGTGCCGGGACGCCGCTCGTTCGCTCAGAGATGGCCCGTCTTCGGGGTGAGTTGGAGTGACGCCACTGCGTATGCGCGGTGGCGCAGCAGCCGCGACAACAAGCGCTACCGCTTGCCGTCAGACGCGGAATGGGAGAAGGCGGCTCGCGGCCCTGACCGCCGCATCTTTCCGTGGGGCAATCGCTACGACGCGCGCTTCTGCAAGAACCTCGGTTCGACGCCAGCCAGGACCCAGCCCGAACGCGTTGGGAAGTACCCAGCAGACACCTCTCCGTATGGAGTCCGTGACATGGCTGGCGGCGTCCGAGAGTGGTGTCGATCGTGGTTCTCCCAAACCAACAACCAGCGGCTCGTGCGCGGGGGCGGCTGGAATCAAACGCCGATCGGATCTCACTGTGCCTACCGGCTCCCCTGCCCTCCGCACCTGGTGTATCCATTTATCGGTTTCCGTCTGACTCACAGCTGCAAGTAGTACAATCCTCCAGCAACATTCATCAGTAGACCGGGAAGAAAGAACCTCATGCCCAACATTCGCTGGCAAGACACAATCTGGAACCAGTTCGCCGCTGCTATCGACACGCTCGAGAACGCGATCAGCAACTGTCCCGACGCCCTTTGGTCACAGCCCGGCGACGGCCCCCAGTTCTGGCGGGCGGCGTTTCATACGCTGTTCTTCTTGGATCTGTACTGTGCTGAATCCATGGAGGCACATACCCCTCCACAACCATTCACGTCCTCTGAGCTCGAAGACGGCGGAACCCCACCACGCATGTTCACGAAGCAGGAGCTGCAGGACTACCTCGAATATGGACGCAGCAGGTGCCAGGAAGTTGTGCGCAATCTGACCGACGCTGATCTCGAGCGCCGCTCCGGATTCAGCTGGCTCGAAATGAGTGTCGTCGAGAGCACACTCTACAACCTCCGTCACGTGCAGCACCATGCGGCTCAACTCAACCAGCAACTACGCCAAGCAGAAGACATCGCGTCTCCTTGGGTGTTTCGGGGCGCCGACAGCACAAAAAGCAGCTCTTGACTCGTTTCACCGCTTCGCATTGAATCCACGGACGCCGCCGCGTTTTCGCCAGCTGGGGATGTGTCTTCCGATGGAGTGCCCTGCCATCGGGTCATGAAGCGACGACGGAGTTGCAGGACCGTCCCCCTTGAGTGAGCATCGAGTATGCACCAAGTCGAACTACTCAAGGACATCGTCATCGTCCTTGGGGCATCGGTCGTTGTCGTCGCCGCTCTTCGCCGTATCGGCATTCCGTCCATTGCCGGCTTCATTCTCACTGGAGTCATTGCTGGCCCGACCTCTCTGGGACTTGTCGACGATCCGCAGATCGTAGAGCTCCTGGCAGAATCGGGCGTCGTCCTCCTCTTGTTTGGTATCGGCCTCGAGCTCTCCATCGAGCGCTTACAGAGGCTGTGGAAGTCCATCTTGATCGGCGGCGGCGTCCAGGTGGCGCTGACGCTTGGTGCCGCAGCGGGGATCGCGTATTCCATCGGCCTGGCGACGGGTCCAGCGATCTTCGTCGGCTGCCTGATCGCAGTGTCCAGTACCGCTGTGGTCTTGCGTGGTCTGTCTCGTCGCGGGGAACTGGATGCTCCTCACGGTCGTCTAGCCGTCGGCATTCTCGTGTTCCAGGACTTTTGCGTCATCCCGATGATCCTCGCCGTGCCCTTCTTGGCCGGCGAAGGAGGTTCGACCCAGGACGTTCTTTGGACGATGGGCAAGGCGACAGTGATCTTGGTTGGCGTCCTGATTGCCGCCCGCGTGCTCGTACCTCGGATCCTCGCTTTCATCTCGAAGACGCGCGAACGCGACTTGTTCATCCTGACAGTCTTCCTCGTCTGTTTCGGCACCGCGTGGGTCGTCTCTCTTGCCGGTATTTCGCTGGCACTCGGTGCGTTCCTCGCCGGACTCGTCGTAGCAGGCAGCGAATTCCGGCACCAAGCACTCACAGATCTGATCCCAGCGCGCGAAGTGTTGGCGAGTCTGTTCTTCGTCTCGGTCGGCATGCTGTTGGACGTGTCCGACATCATGGACAACATCGTCCCCAGCATCAGCCTTCTCGCTGCGATCCTCGCCGGCAAGTTCTTGATCGTGATGGGGACAGCGAAACTGCTACGCTTGCCTCTGCGCGTCGCCATCTTGTCTGCAGCAGCCTTGTGCCAAGTCGGCGAGTTTTCGTTCGTCTTGTTGGATGCTGCCGCCGACTCGTCGATCCTTGCTCACGCCGAGACCCACAACTTGCGCGTTGCGATTATTCTGTCGATGCTTGTCACGCCAATGGCGATTGCTCTGGGACCCTATCTCGTTACGACAGCCACGCACCTTCCTTGGGTGCGACGCATGCTAGGGGCTTCCCCAAACGTGCCTGTTGCTGACGCGACCGCAGAAGACCATGCCGTCGTCGCCGGATACGGCCCCGCTGGAGTCGCGGTCTGCCGTGCTCTGCAAGGCACTGGCCTGTACTGCATGGCCGTCGATATGAACCTCGACAACGTGCGAACCGCCCATACTAATGGCGTGCCAATGCTTTTCGGTGACATCACTCAACCTACGGTCGTCGCAGAGTTGGGCTGCGCAAAGGCGCGCTTGATCGTCCTCGCCATCAACGACCCGAAGGCCACGGAGCTAGCGATGCGCGCGATCCGCGATCTAGCCCCAGACGTACCAGTCATCGCGCGGGCACCGTACGAACTGGACCGTGATCTCCTCGCTGCAGCGGGGGCCACGCAGATCGTAACTGCTGAAGCCAGCGCCAAGGACGCGCTGGTCGCTGCATCGCTGGCCACGGTTGCAGAGCCTCGAGACACAACGGCCTGACTGGAGCTCGCTGCTAATTTTCTGGTAGATCGCCACGCAGAGCTTTATCGTCATGCACAGGGAGGTCCTGTGCCCATGGGGTCGCAACCCACTCGACAATCTGCCAAGTCACGGCCCTGGCCGTTGGCGTCACGTTCAGAAGCTCGGCGGCCGCTTTCACTGTCGGCGGCTCAAATCTGTGCGGCCAACGTCACCATTGCTGCCATAGTTCTGTCTGCCAGCTATCTGTTCCTGCAGCTCGGGATCGCGCACATGATGTGGCCTCCCGTGGGGTTGGGTTTGGCCGCTCTGATTGTCTGCGGCCCCCGCGTCACACCGGGCTTTTGGGTTGGTACGACTGCGTTTCACTGGGCTGCCGGGGAGCCGCTCGCGGAAGCGCTGCTCTACGGCACTGCCGAAACGATCGAAGTAGCAGTCGGTAGCTTACTGCTCGTGCGGCTCACGGGTTTTCGAACTGGCTTCCGACGGCTGCATGACATCGTCGCGTTTCTCGCTATCGGTGTAGTGCTGACTCCCTTTGTTGGCGCCCTACTCGGTGCAACCGCGTTCTGTGCAGCTGGTCGTCCATGGGCATTCTTTCAACCTAGCTTGCAGTACTTTTGGTTCGAACACGCCCCTGGGGCGCTCGCATTTGCAGCGCCGTTTCTAGCGTGGCGTTGGTATGGCATGCGCCCACTCGTCGAGCTGCAACAGCCGCAGAAGCGTGCCCTGGAGTTCACCCTGGTCAGCGGCTGCATCATCGGCTTCGCCGTTCTGTCTTGGCAAGATCCCTGGGGCCTGGCGAGCGACGTAGTCGCCTTGTCGTTCTTGCCCCTCATCTTCTGCGTCTGGGGAGCTCTGCGATTTGGTTCCGCCACCGCTGTCAGCCTGTCGTTCGTCGCGATCGGACTGGCAGCGTGGGGTGCAACAACAGGCCACGGCGCGTTCGCCCGTGAAGACCCACACGCTGCCACGAACCTACTCATGGTGTTCGCAACGGTTACCATGTCGACGACGCTGCTGGCAGTTTCGATCCTTGCCGAGCGGGATCGCGCGGAAGACCAGAGGCATCAGTTGGAGTTGCGAGTGCAGCAGAGCCAGAAGTTGGAGAGCCTGGGCCTGCTTGCTGGCGGCATTGCACACGACTTCAACAACCTGCTGACGCCGATCCTCGGCGGCGCAGGCTTGCTCGAACGTGAGCTTTCTACGCGACCAGCGCGCGAGACTCTCGGGGACATGGAGCAGGCTGCCGAGCAAGCACGAGACCTCTGCCAACAACTGCTCGCCTACTCTGGGCGAGCAGGTATCGAACGTAGGAACGTCGACGCCGGGCAAATCGTTCGAGAGATGCGCAGGCTGCTGCAGCATTCCGTACAGGAGTCGACGCAGCTGGTCGTGGATACAGATCCCAACAACGTAACCGTCGAAGTCGATGTGACACAGCTGCGGCAAGCGCTACTGAATCTGATCCAGAATGCGGCTGATTCGATGCGAGACCGCTCCGGCACTGTCGAACTCCGGGTCTGGGCCCGAGAATGCGATGCTGCGTTCTTCGCCGACATGCTGGTTGGACGCGACATCACTCCCGGCAAGTACGTTGGCTTGGAAGTCCGCGACGAGGGCCACGGTATGTCCGCTGACACGATGACAACCATGTTTGACCCCTTCTTCTCGACGAAGGGGACGGGGCGGGGACTCGGTCTCGCCGCCACGCTGGGTTTCGTGCGCGCACATGACGGTGCGATCGAGGTCCAGAGCACCAGTGGCGAAGGCACCGACATCACGATCTGGCTTCCTGCCTCGAGTCGCCCAGTCGATTCCGACCTGATGCCGGCTGCTCCCACTCATCGGACCGGTAATGGCACCATCTTGATCGTGGATGACGAGCCCGTCGTCCGCTCCGTCGTCCGAATGATTCTCGAGAACCAGGGTTTCGGTGTTGATGAGGCCGCCGACGGCAAGACAGCCATCGACAAATACGAAGCCGGTGCAACTTACGACCTAATCCTCTTGGATCTCACGATGCCGGGTCTCGATGGGCACGCAACGTTCGCGGCGCTGGAAGCCCTCGGCAACCGGGCCCCGGTGATTCTGTCGAGCGGTTTCGATGAGAACCAGGCGCGCGACTGCGGCGCAAAGCACGGCTACGGGGGCTACCTGCAAAAGCCGTTCACTGCCGAAGCGTTGTTGGCCCGCGTCCATGCCGCGATCGAGAAGGATGCCACGACAGCGACACCGCACGGTTCCTGAGGCGCGACCTCCCGTCGCGACCTAAGGAGAGTCTTCGTTCTTTGCCGCCGGAGGTTGGGCGTTGAGCCAGCGCTCCCAGGACTTGAGATCGGCACCGTGCTCTTGGCCAGAGATGCTCTGCAACGCGGCAATCGTCGACTGCTGCAGACGCTCAATGACTTCGACCGGCACCTCGGCCGACGTCATCACTTGGATCAACTCGATTCCGGGGGTCTCGATCACGACGCTCTGCCCGCCAGAACCCAAACTGACAGGGATCTCCTTTAGCCCTGTCGAGCGGGCCAACTGCACACGCACCGTCGTCTGCACGTAGCGCAAGACGCGCACCAAAGTCGGCGCAGCGGCGCGGCTGCCAATACTCTGCAAGTGTCCGACCGCTCGCAATCGCTGCGAGAACGGACTCACCTGAGCACTGTACTCGTAAAGCCTGCGCGCCAGGTCGTCGTTGCGCTGCACAGCCATCTCATGCGTAACAGCCGCCTCGTCGTCTGCGCCAGTGGTCAGAGAATCCTGTACCAGCGGAATCACAGCGAGGTCGGTCTTGAACGCAGCGAGCCGCTTCAGAGCATAGTCGCGGTTTCCAAACTTCTTCGTTCCTAGCAGCTCGCTCAGCGCCGGTAGCAGCTCGACCTCAGCAAACTCGTCCAGCTTCTCTGTCAACTCCGCGCGCTGCTCTGGTTTCTTTTTCGCGCTCAGCCGGCGAGCGATGCGACTGGCTTCTTTGCGACGCTTCTTTAGAAAGCGCAGACGCATTTCAGCCGCCCGTTGCTCGAGTCGATCGGACAAACGGTGGCGACCATCGACCCACACGACCTCAGAACGCTGCAACTCGCGCCGCTTCCCCTCCTCGGTCAACACGGTGATGACATCACCGACCTCGCTGATGTAGGCAGCCGCCAGGTCTGAGCCATCTTGAAGACGAAACAGCGCAGCCTGAACAACGGTCGGAACACCGAGCACCAGTAGCAACGAAGCGGTCGCCCAAACCTTGCGAGGAGTAGCGCATCGACGGCGAATTGAGGTTGGCGAGAGACGGCACATTGAGGCCGCTCGGACAACGAGACTAAATTGCATGTTCTTCTCCAAGGCTTGCCGACGACTCAGCGCGAGTCCGGAGAGAGGAGGTAACTCGCGGCTGGAGGGATGTCGTCACTGGCATAGGGTAGCGCATTGCTCCACACTGGGCAATCGCGCCAAGAAAGTGTAGCCCAACCGTCGTCAGCGGATCTCTTGGGCGTCTGGATCGACAACGATCCGCATGGGGAAATCCTGGCGAAGATAGCGGCAGACACCCCCTTGTGCTTCGCAAACCGCGTAGCTGACATAGCCCATCAGAACCAGGGGGCCCGCGGGAGCAGCAGACGGCACAACCAGCTCGAACTCGCGGATCCGCGGTTCTCTGGTTTCGGCCTCCTTCGGGAGTGTAGCTTTGCCAGCCGGCGCCAGCGCACGCACACCATCGACCGGTTGCCACGACACGGACAGCGATTCGGCCTCGTTGTTCCAATACGACTTGGCGCCGGGATCGAGATACAATCGGACTCTGGCGCGGCCTCCGGGTCGAACACGTGGCGGCGTGATCGACACCTCGACGCGAACCAACGGAGCCTCGTCCGTCGGCAGCTGCGCCTTCGGATCGATCAACGGCAATGGCGCGAAGTCGCTCGACGCTGTGCGCCCGATCACCTCGGAGCCAAACGGCTCGACCCTCAAGGAAACCGGCGTCTCGCCACGCTGGCGGATCTCGCGGCGCGCTTCCTCGACCCATGCATAGAAGTTGTAGGGTTTCGTCAGCAGTGGACCATACTGTTGGATTCGACGTCTCCAGATGTATTGGGAAGGTCGCAGAGTAAGCGCCTTCTGCCACATATCTACAGCCCGCTGGGCATCGCCGGGCTGCCGTTGCGGTGACTCGAAGCGCCGGCGCAGCGCAACTCCCAGACGAAACAGAGCTCGGGCATCGTTCGCGTCTCGGTCGACGGCACTGCCGTAGTTGCGCACAGCCAGATCTAGGCTAGTGCCGGCTTCTGGTGAAGACTCAGCCCCCCACAGAAACCACCAGTCACCGGTCTGTCGAAAGGTGGCCTGCGCTGGAAGCTCTTTCGGAGCCGTTGCGAGCTCTCGGGGTACTTTCCCGAGCGCCGCCGTCTCCGCCGCAACGAACTGTTTCAAGTGCTCCTCGGAGATGCGCCCGACCCGCTGCACGACACCGTGCTCGTCGATCAACACCGGTACGGGGACCACCTCGTAGTCGAGCTGATTCAGAGGGTCGATGGCCAGGGGCCAGTCCAGCTGTCGCCACTGTTGATACAAGCGCGCGCGTTCAGGGTGCTGCTCTTGGACGACACCGACGACAACCAGCTGCTTCGCCTTGGAGTACTCGCGGAGTCGTTCCTGCCACCCGGGCAAGATCCTGCGACAACCCGCTCACCACGAGGCGAAGTGAAACAACAGCACCTTCTTGCCTCGCAAAGTCGACAATCGCAGCGTGCCACCATCAACAGTTGGCAAGACGAAGTCTGGGTAGACTTGCCCCACCTCTTTGCCTACCTGCAACTTCGCTCCCTTCGCGGGCGCCGCACGCACCACCTCAGGCGACATCACCACGAAAGCGATCAACAGAAAGCATGCAATACGTCGCATTGGAGATCCCTGTCCAGGTGGTGCTGTTGTCAATAGCGGCAATGTAGCCGCACCAGCTGGCACCCGCAACCCGGTCAACAGATCCCGCGGAGCGAAGCACGAGAAGCGGTGATCGGCGCACGGGAGAACGGATGCGCCCGTCACCACTCCAGGCACCAGCGCTAAGGACAGCCACCAAACAGGTCGCAGCTCAAAGTATCCGCAACCGGATCCGCACCGCAGACCGTGTAGGGGGCGGGCAGTGGCACAGTAGGCTGCCCAAACAGCGCGGTCAGCCCCGCGATGACGTCGGGGAGATTGAGTGAGCCGCTGTCGTTGGTATCACACGCATCGAAACAGTCGATGGCGTTCGGCACGCCAGTGGGCGGAAACAGATGGCCAAGTAGGTAGATCATGTCCGGCAGGTTGAAGGTGCCGCTGTTGTCGCAGTCTCCGCGGCGGAACGTTCCCATCGGGACGACTGCACCAATCACGAACATACCGTCGCTCAGTACAGGGTCCACCTGCGTAGCGCCGACCACCAGGACGTTGTCCGTCGGCGGCGTGCCTGCGTTGCAGAACGTGAGATCGGTGAACTCGCCGAACTGTCCAATCGCCTCGAAGTTCATCGTCAGCACCGGCGCGTTCGAGGCCGGCGGCAGTGTCACTGCCGCAAAGAAGCTCATCACGACGAACTGTTGCACGAATCCAGACGAGATCTCTGCGACATAGAAGTCAGGCAGCCCCGGCACGGCCGATCCCTGCACCAAGCCCTGAGGAGCAGCCACCGCGGCATCGTAGCAGATGGCGAAAGACCACGCGTCTACGGCCGCAATCCCTGACAACGTGACGTCGACAGCCAAGACATCACCGGTGGCGTTCGCGACGACAGTGTCACAGGACAAAGCATAGTTTGGGTTCTGACCCGCTACCTGAGTGGTCGCCAGGAGGCCAAAGACAAGCGCTGTGATAAGACGGTTCATGGTCACTCCTTGTTCACGGGCAAAATGCGTGCGAGGCACAGTCCAGGACATCCATCGTCGGATCATTGCCGCAGTTCGGGAAGGGCGGCGCCGGCATGGCGAAACCGGCGAACAAGAAGTGCAAGAGCTGCACCGGGTCGACAATATTGACAGCTCCGTTGTCATCGATGTCTGCACCATCCATGCAGGGCGGTGGCGCTCCACCAAGAACCAGGTAACTCAGAGTGAAGATGGCATCACTAATGTTGAGAGTGCCATCTGCGGTGGCGTCCCCACGAATAAAGTCCGCGCCCGCTAAGGGCTTCAGCGGCGCCGCTAACAAGACGATGAACGTCATCGCCAACAGTCCCGCCGGCCTAGCACGCCGCAGTCTGTTGGTCGACGGTACCCGCGGCGTGGCAACGACCTGCGATCGGACGAAGTTGCATACCATACTGTCCTCCTATCCTCAGTCAGAAACCAGTGGCCTCAGTGAGCTCAAGAAGCGCGGCCGACCCCCACAGATCGGTCGAAAGACCACTCCCCCA
The DNA here is from genome assembly GCA_039028735.1 of Planctomycetota bacterium. Taxonomy (GTDB): domain Bacteria; phylum Planctomycetota; class UBA8108; order UBA1146; family JAJFFE01; genus JBCCHQ01. Next base: position 72,729 of record JBCCHQ010000008.1, read on the forward strand.
TCTGAATTGACTCCGCACGTCACGGCGCCGTGACAGAAATTTCTCAGGGGCACGGCGGAAAAGATGCGCAGTCGAAGGTGTCGGTGTTGGTCGGGTCCGTCCCACAATTGTCCGGGGCCGGTAGTGGGATCGGAGGGTTGCCGAACAGCGCAGTCAAGATCGCAACAGCGTCCGCAATGTTCCGGCTGCCATCATCGTTGGCGTCACAGGCGTCGTCGCAAGCTGCCATCGGTGGCGTGCCTGTCGGAAACAGCACGTTCAACACGAAGACAGCGTCGGCGATATTGCGGCTGCCGTCGAAACTGCAATCGCCGCGCTGGAAAGTCACACCCGTCGACGGTGCGAAGGGCGACAACGCAAGACCCGGTGGTGAGCTTGCTCCCACGAGCGCAATCAAAGCCTCGACTTCGGCAGCGCTGTCGAGAATGTCATGATCGAGGATCTCTGCGTCACCAACATTCGGGGCCTGGAAGAAGAGCGCTCCTGAGTAGAGCACTTCAGCCGTGCGCTGCTCCAATGTCGTAGCACCTGTGAAGTAGTCGGGGAGAGCCAGAATGTCTGCTTTGAAGCCGATGTCGAACACGCTGTTGCCGCTCGCATCTTGATTGCGATAGTCGCCGGAAGTGCCGAACGTGACCTCTCCGGAAACCAACAAGTCGAAGCCGCGTAGCTGTCCGGTGTAGATTCCGGGGCAGAATATGATCGGACATCCTGACAACGACGCTTGCAGGAAAATCGTGCTGCCGATGTTCTGTGGATCTGGGTTGAGGCTCGCGTGGATCAACGAACTCGAACCAGCGGCAACCGTCCCCGCCACATCGGTCACAAGCGTCTGCGAGGCTCCTGATCCGAAGTACAGCGTGCCGTCGCCTGCACGCATGAGCGCGTTGATGTCGCCTGTCCCGATACAACCGGATCCACCGCTTGCGCATTCTGAGAAGAGTCGCGTCAGTTGGAAGTTTGCAATGGCACCGTTGGCTACGCTGACAACCGAGAGCTCCATCAGATCGCCGTCGAGTATGTTCCCGAACGCGAACCCGGTCGTCGTCGTATCCTCATAGCTAATCAGAAATGTGCTGGTTGTCGGATCAAAGTCCATGCCGCGCATGCCGTTGTCATCATCGTCGTTGCCGTCGGGCCCTGCCTCTGGGCCGCTGTCCCAGATCCGAAAGAACTGCCCTACGGCACCCAAGTCCACTTGGTTCGCCCATCGATCGCCGGCACCCACAACCAGATTTCGTCACCTCGAATGGCCTGCCCGTCCAACAATAACGTACTGTTTCCATCCTCACCCTCGGCGCCCGTGAACAGCAGCGGCGCTTCCCCGCGAAGTAGCTGTGCAGGCGACCCAGCCCAGCTAGTGTCACATAGACCAAAGCAGATGCAGAGGACTGAAGAGAGTAGACGCATTGCGCGCTCCTTCCAGGTGGAGACGTCATCATAGGTGGTCGTCGCACGACTCCAAAGCAGTAACCGAAAGCAGCTGGCAAATCCGAAGCTTTTCGCGTGTATCCAGTCTCGAAGAGCCGTATCACGGGGGCCAAAGATCAGGAGGGACTCTTGCGCGTATTGATACTCGGCGGCACCGGATTTCTGGGACGTCACATCGTCAACGAGGGACTACGCCGCGACCACGACGTAACGCTGTTTCATCGCGGGCGCACCACGCAGGACCTGTACGAAAACAACGCAGTGAGAACGATCCTTGGCGATCGTGATGGCGGACTCCAGGCACTTCAGAACGACACTTGGGACGCGGTCATCGATACCTGTGGCTACGTACCGCGCGTCGTTGGAGACAGCTGCCGCTTGCTTCAGCAGCGGGCACCACACTACGTGTTCATCTCGACACTCGCTGTCTACGCGGAGCACTTGACACCAAGGGCGGACGAGAGTGCTGCGCTAGCCACGATTGCTGACACCGACACAGAAGTCATCGACGGCCGCACTTACGGAGCACTGAAGGCGTTGTGTGAAGAGCAGGTCACGAGAACCTACGGGAACAGTGGGCTCCTCGTCCGCCCCGGCCTGATCGTCGGCCCGGACGATCACACCGATCGCTTTACGCATTGGCCCCTCGGCATCGCGCACCGCCAAGAGATGATCGCACCGCCGGCCACCACCGACGTCGAGTTCACAGATGTGCGCGACCTCGCGGCGTGGCTTTGGATCGCCACGGAGCGCCAACTCAGCGGTCCCTTCAACGTCTCCGGTCCGACTCCTCCCGGCTGCACGTTCGCAGACGTTGTCACCGCCTGCCAACAGGCCGCCGACTCGCCAGCAACCATCATCTGGGCTTCCGAGGAGTTCCTTCTCGCCGAGGACGTCGCTCCCTGGTCTGATCTCCCGCTGTGGGTCAAGCAGGACCAGAGCGCTTTCGCGCTGCGCAGCTGCGAACGCGCGTTGGCCGCAGGTCTCACGTACCGTGCCATTGACGAGACGGTGCGAGATACGCTCGCCTGGGCCACCAAAGCCAGACCAGACGGCCTCAAGTCAGGACTCAGCGCAGAGCGGGAACGAGAGCTGATCGCTCGTTGGCGCGCCGCGGCGCAGTGAGCATGGCTATGGGCATGTTGAGAACGAATCGCACGACAACGTTCCTGGGGTCGGGTCCTCGCCACATGTCGTTGGCGCCCCGAACCAAGGGCCACTGCTGAACAACGCCGTCAACGCATAGACGGCGTCAGCAACGTTGAGGGACTCATCGTCATTGGCATCGCCTGCAACTTCGCAATCAATCGTCTCGCCACCGAACAGGAAGCCAAGAATCTTGATGGCATCAGCGATGTTCCAAGCGCCGTCGTTGTTCGCGTCACCGCGATTGAAAGAAGGCCCGCCAACCACGGGATTCGCTTCATTGCTGTAGAGCGACACTCGTCCAGCGTTGCCGCCGACAGCCTTCACACACACGATGTCTGGGTCACCGTCTTCATCGAAGTCTGCCGCAACTCCGCGAATCGCGGCACTTGTCGGGATCGTCAAGGCGGCGGTCAGGCTTCCCATACCATTGCCTTGGAAGATGCGAAGATGCGGCGAGTTTCCGGGGAACGCAACGATGTCGAGATTTCCATCTCCGTCGAAGTCAGCACCTGCTGCACCGAACGGATCGGTTCCCGCCGGTAGGATCTGTGGCGGTGCCAGCGATCCCGCGCCATTGCCAAGCATCAGGAATACGCCGTTCGCATCCGTCGTTGTCCCACCGATGTCGAGATTCCCATCGTTGTCGTAGTCACCCGGCAACATCGTCCCAACTCC